>DASSDQ010000081.1:0-21098 GCA_035697025.1 Erysipelotrichaceae bacterium
AGTGATGGAAAACTTCTTTGGACACTTGAAATCTGAACTTCTATACTTACAAAAATTTAAGTCAATAGAACATTTCAAAGAAGAGTTAATCGAATATATCGAATATTATAATCACAAAAGAATTAAACTCAAATTAAAAGGACTGAGTCCAGTGCAATACCGTCTTCAGTCCAGTTATAATTATGCTTAAATAAGTTGTCTACTATTCGGGGTTCACTTCATTTCTGTATTGTTTAATTATTGTAATTTAATCGAATTCCGATAATTTTATAGAGAATTATTCTACAAATACTTTAACATTGTCTCCATCAGATGTTTGTATATCGACTATTTCACCCGTTGCGCCATCATCAATAGCTTTCAAGATTAAGTCCATATCAACACCTTTCATATCAATTGGTTGACCATTAACATTTAATTGCGTGGCTAGATTAACGCCAGCTTTTATAAGTGAAATTGGTACATTAATACGTACTGTATCACCATTAGCGCTATCAACGATAACTCTTAATTTTTGTTTAGAATTGTTGGATTTTATTGTTTGTACAGGAGATACATCTAATGCTTCAAGTAGTTTCGAAGCTTCTTCAATATTAATATCTCCATCTTTAACCATCTGTAATATTTGTTCTTTTGTGTTCATATTTCTCCTTACTTTTTAAGTAATGTTAGTGCATCATTGACACTAATTTCTTTATTTTTAATTTTCAATAATATATCTTCAGTATTCATACTAGGTTCTCTAGTTTCTTTCGATTCAAATCCCATCTTAACTACAACTTGTTCAAGCATCTTTTTAACTGTAGGATAAGAAACATCCAATTCTTTTTCCATCTCTTTTATATTTCCATAAACACGTATAAATGTTTCAATGAAATTAAGTTCCTCTTTATTCAAATAGCTAAAACGAGATAGTTCGAACTCTCCTGTAATCTCTGTATGACATACATTACAACTTAATCGTGTCGCTTGTAATGTGTTTTGACATACTGGACATGTACCTATAACTTCTTTACGCATATTTCCTCCTTAGATGATGTCGATCTTAATGATCGCATCTTTAGTGTTTACATCGACTAACGTAAATGCTTCCTCATCAATCAACTCCATGGCCATGGTTTCTAAAAATTGAATGATAAGTTTTTTATTGTCTTTAATAAATTTGTTCAATTCCGCATCTTTTGTAAAACCTGAACCCCATAATCCAAGTTTCACAAGACGTATCGCATTATTGAAACTTACTTTAGGTAAATGAAACTTATGCTCATCTGTATCAATATGTATCTGGATTTTTCTTTTCATAGGATGTCCTCATCTACAGTTTAATCCAAAAATATGATATGTCAATAATAAAATTAATAAAATTAATAAATATATTAAATATATTAATAAAAAAATAATCCTCACGAATGAAGATTACCGACTACTTTATTTTTTCCTGTTCTTTTCGCTTCATACAAATTCTGATCAGCTTTATCAATTAACTCTTCAATTGATTCATCTTTATATTCGATATAACCACCACTTACGGTTATTTTACCGATTCCAGAAAAATCTGCATTCTCAATATTCATCCTGATACGTTCACTTGCATTATGAGCGTTTTGTAAATCAGTGTTAGGGAATATTACTAGGAATTCTTCGCCTCCATAACGGCCAACTGTATCAATCCCACGTATAGCCTCAGTGATTATTTGAGTTACTTTTATTAGTACTTCATCACCTTTTAAGTGACCATAATGATCGTTAATATATTTGAAATCATCAATATCTAACATAAGGATGGATAGATGTTCAAAATTATAGATATGTCTGTTCATTCGTTTAGTTAACTCATCTAATATTGCACGTCGATTCATAATATTGGTTAAAGGGTCTGTTAGTGAACTACGTTTGAAATCCTGACTTTCTTTCAGTAATCGTAATTCGTCTTCTTTTTTATCAGTAATATCAAACACAATACCTGCCGCGAATGTAGCATGACCTTCTTCGTCTCTTTGGGTAACACGGCCTCGATCATAAAACCACTTATAAGTTCCGTCTTTTGAGCGTATACGATATTCAATTTCGTACACAGGTGATACATTGTGCATATTATCAAGCATGCTCTTCATAGTTTTGTCATAATCATCTGGATGAATAAGGTTAGTGAAAAACGTATAAGGGGTAGGGTGAGGAACTTCATCCATTGAGTAACCTAATGAAAGTACTTTTTGAACATTAAATACTGCATAACCGGATGAAAAATCTAGATACCATTTACCAAGACTGCCTGTCCAAGCGTAAGATAAGTCATCATCATTTTCTTTTAAAAGTTCATTATTGAGTCTTTCAAGTTGTTTGATTCTTAGAATAAGTGCATCTTTTGTATAGTGTGAGTAATCCATATCTACCCTTTCTTGGCAATTATTCGCTCTGATTTATCGGTTTAATTTCCTTACCTTCTACAAAGAAATCCAACATACTCTTGCGCACATAGCGTTCGATTCTGTTGTAATGTGATTTTATAGGATACGCTAATACAACATGCCAGTAAATAGGGTTGTCAAAGACTTTTTCAATAATTCCATCGCTACGAATGTGATTGTGAATTGGTGCTGGAAGAATTGTAATATAATCTGAAGAACGAGTTGATTCTAATAAGAAATCCCATAGTGATGATGACAACACGATATTTGGTTTAATATCCTCAGATTCAAATTTCTTGATTAACTGATGATGGATCATAAATGTTTCATTAAAAATAGCTAAACTTGCATGATTCAAATCAGCCCAAGTTATTTTTTCTTTTTTAGCAAGAACATTCTTTTCACACATAAATGCGGTTAATTGATCTCTATGTATAATATCTTCCGCATAGATTTGATTGTTTAAATTAGTTGGTTGTAAGATTACGACAAAATCTATTTCATGCAATAAAAGTTTTCGACGTAATTCATATGCGCCTTCTTCAACGATGTTAAATCTAATCGTTGGATTCAATCGAATTATTTTAGATAGATACTCAGTAAATAAGACGGTTAACACTAAAGGTGGAATACCAATCGTGACAGTTCCCTTTATACTACTTGAATTTTCATGTAATTCTTTATAAAGGGTATTGTATTGTTCAATGACAATTTTCGCATTTGAATAGAAATTCTCTCCGCTAACAGTAAGTCCATTTAAGCGACCACTTAAGCGGGTGAAAAGCTCAATTCCTTCTTCATCTTCGAACTTTCTGATGTATTGAGTTAATGCTGGTTGTGAGATGTGTAGCTTCTTTGATGCATTGGAAAGATTGTAATCGCTTTCAACAATACATACAAAATACTTAAGTTGTGAGATATCCATATTAGTTAATGTCCTTAAATTTATAATAACCTATAACTTTTACTTATACAAGTTATAAAATTCTAGTATTTCACAAACAATTGACGATAGAGTTAAATAATAGTGTAAGCGCTTTAGTAATTATAATTTTGAGAAAAAGGAGAATAAAATGAGAAATGTTGTGATCGTTTCAGCAGTTCGTACCGCAATTGGTTCATTTGGTGGGGTCTTCAAAGATGTATCTGCTGTTGAATTAGGAACGGCAGTAGTTAAAGAAGCCATAAGTAGAGCTAATATACAGGCTAGTCAAGTTGATGAATTAATATTTGGTAATGTACTGCAAGCTGGTTTAGGTCAAAACGTAGCACGTCAAGTTTCGATTCATGCTGGTCTTCCAATCGAAGTTTCATCATTTACAGTTAATAAGGTATGTGGTTCAGGATTGAAAACAGTAGCGCTTGCAGTTCAAGCGATTTCCAATGGTGATGCAGAAATAATCGTCGCTGGTGGAACTGAGAATATGAGTCAATCAGCGTATGTCGTACCAAGTGCACGTTGGGGTCAACGTATGGGTAATGCGGCGCTAGTCGATACAATGGTATTTGATGGTTTAACTGATGTGTTTAATAACTATCATATGGGAATTACAGCTGAGAATATCGTAGAAAAATATGGATTTACACGTGAACAGTTAGATCAGTTCGCAGTAACAAGTCAAAACCGCGCTGTTAAAGCAATCGCGGATGGAAAATTTAAAGATGAGATCGTTCCAATTGTTATCCCTCAGAAAAAAGGGGATGCGGTTGTTGTTGATACAGATGAATATCCTAAACCAAATACAACTTTAGAAGGCTTAGCAAAATTACGTCCAGCATTTAAAAAGGATGGTGTTGTTACAGCAGCTAACTCTTCAGGAATTAATGATGGTGCAGCTGCATTTGTCGTAATGAGTGAAGAAAAAGCATTTGAGTTAGGTTTAAAACCATTAGTTGTTGTTAAATCATATGCATCTGCTGGTGTAGCTCCTGAGATTATGGGTTGTGGACCAATTCCTTCAACTTTAAAAGCTTTAGCAAAAGCTGGTATGACTGTAAACGATTTAGATCTAGTTGAAGCAAATGAAGCATTTGCAGCACAAGCTCTTAGCGTTGTTAAAGATTTAAACTTAAATACCGATATCGTTAACGTAAACGGTGGTGCAATTGCCCTTGGACATCCAATTGGCGCAAGTGGAGCACGTATCCTCGTTAGCTTGATCCATGAAATGATCAAACGTGATGCTAAAACAGGTTTAGCTACACTTTGTATCGGTGGTGGTCAAGGAATATCGATGATTGTTGAAAGATAGGAAACTCTATGAATAAACTAATTAGTATTGAAGAAGCAGTTTCGCAAATAAAAGATGGTGATGTTTTGATGATCGGAGGGTTTCTTAGTGTTGGAGCACCTCTTAACCTAATTGACGCATTAGTCGCAAAAGGCACTAAGAACCTTACTCTGATCTGTAATGATAGTGGATTTGTCGATAGTGGAGTTGGAAAACTTGTTGTGAATAAGCAATTTAGTAGAATAATTGCATCACATATTGGAACTAACAAAGAAACTGGAAGACAAATGTTAGAAGGCGAAACTGAAGTTATTCTAACCCCACAAGGAACACTTGCTGAACAAATTCGTTGTTCATGCTATGGACTTGGTGGTTTCCTTACACGAACTGGAGTTGGTACTAAAGTTCAAGAAGGAAAAGATGTAATCGAAATAGATGGAACTAAGTATTTATTAGAAAAACCATTAAAAGCAGATTTCGCATTAATCTTCGCACAAAAAGCAGATAAATATGGTAACTTAGTTTATCACGGAGCAGCTCAAAACTTTAATTCAGTTATGGCTGGCGCAGCTACTAAAACAATCGTTGAAGTGCTTGAATACTCTGAAGAAGCATTAAATCCAGACATTGCAGAAACACCAGGTGTGTTTGTGAATTACATCGTGAAAGGAACGCGCTAAAATGGATAAGCAATTTGTACAAGAATATATTGCTCAACGTGTTGCGAAAGAACTACATGATGGAGATGTTGTTAATTTAGGCATTGGACTACCAACACTTGTTGCGAACTATGTTCCACATGACAAAGCAGTTATGTTCCAATCTGAAAATGGTTTCGTTGGTTTAGGTCCTACACCAAGTGAAGAGAATATTGATCCTTATATAACTAATGCTGGTGGTAAACCTGTCACAATTAAAAAGGGTGGTATCTTCTTCGATAGTGCTACATCGTTTGGAATCATCAGAGGAGGCCATGTAGACTTAACTGTTCTAGGGGCACTTCAAGTTGATGAAAAGGGTAACATTGCGAACTATATGATCCCAGGGAAAATGGTTCCAGGTATGGGTGGTGCAATGGATTTAATATCCGGAGCACGAAAAGTAATCGTCGCAATGGAGCATACCGCTAAAGGTAGTTTAAAGATTCTTAATGAATGCAACTTACCATTAACAGCCGCAAATGAAGTAAATCTAATTGTGACTGAAATGGGTGTTATAGAAGTTACGGATAAGGGATTAGTATTAAAAGAAATTAATCCTGAGTTTACAGTAGAAGAAGTCCAAGCAGCAACTGAACCTAAGTTGATTATCGCAGAAGACTTAAAGAACATCGAAGTTTAATAGATACAATCTATTAATCATATACTTTTAACAAAGTACATCATAAGGAGGACAATAATGTTAAAAGACAAAGTGTGCATCGTTACAGGTGCCGCCAGTGGTATTGGTTTAGCTATAGCAGAAATGTTTGCGGCTGAACAAGCAAAGGTGGTAATGGTTGACATTAATGAAGCTCAACTAAAATCACATTGTGAGAGATTAGGTTCTGAATATGTTGTTGCAGATCTAAGCAAACGCGAAGATTGCAAAAATGTAGTCGATGTTGCAGTTCGTCTATTTGAAAAAGTTGATATTCTTGTTAACGTTGCTGGTATTCAAACAGTATCACCAATTGAAGATTTCCCTGAAGATAAATGGGATTTCATGATTAACTTAATGTTAACTGCTCCATTCTTGCTTACTCGTTATTCATGGCCTTATATGAAAGCACAAAAATGGGGACGTGTTATTAACTTAAACTCTATCCATGGATTAGTTGCTTCAGAATTTAAATCCGCTTATGTTTCTGCTAAACACGGCTTAGCTGGTTTAACAAAGACTACCGCTCTAGAAGGTGGACCATTCGGTATCACTGTTAACTCTATTTGCCCATCTTATGTGCAAACTCCACTAGTAGACAAACAAATCGCTGCTCAAGCAGCAACTCATGGAATTTCTGAAGAAGAAGTAGTTTCTAAGATCATGCTTCAAAAAGCAGCTGTTAAGAAATTATTACAACCTTCCGAAGTTGCTAATGTAGTTAAGTTCTTATGTGCTGATGAAGCATCTATGATCACTGGCTCAACAATGACTATCGATGGAGGTTGGACAGCAGCTTAGTCTGTATTCCAACTTAAAAGGAGAAAGAAATGTTAAGTTTATTCGGTATATTCTTAGGTCTTGGCCTATTAATGTATTTAGCTTTAAAGGGTTATTCAATCGTTTGGGTTGCTCCACTATGTGCAGCAGTCGTCGCTTTAACAGGTGGCTTAGATATCATCGCTACATATATGGGTCCATATATGACAGGTCTTGTTGGCTTCGTTAAGACTTGGTTCCCAGCATTTATGTTATCTGCTATTTTCGGAAATATGATGGAAACGACTGGCGCTGCTAAGTCTATCGCTATCGTATTAACAAAATGGTTAGGTGCTAAATTCGCTATCGCTTCTATCGTTATCTCATGTGCAGTTCTTACTTTAGGTGGTGTTTCATTGTTCGTTGTTGTATTTGCAATCTATCCATTAGCATTAGCAATCTTCAAAGAAGCAAACATTACTCGTAAACTTATTCCTGGTGCTATCGCTTTAGGTGCATTCACATTCACTATGACAGCTGTTCCAGGTACTCCACAAATCCAAAACTTAATTCCTATGCCTTATTTTGGAACAACTGCTACTGCAGCTCCAATCATGGGTCTAACCGCTACTGCTGTTCTATTCTTTGGTGGTCTATACTACTTAGAATGGAAACGTAAAAAACATGAAACAAATGGTTTATTCTATACAGAACCAGATGCAGCTCATGCCGCTAAGAACAAAGAAAATGAAGTTCTACCAAATATTGTTGTTGCTCTTATCCCACTAGTTGTTGTTATTACTGTTCTTAACACATTACCAATGTTCATCAAATTTACTGAAGAACAAATCGCCGCTGGTCGTTCAACTAATGAGTTCATCGTTTATGCATTACTTTCAGGAATTGCTCTAGTTTCACTATTCAATTTCAAGAAGAGAGATCTATTATTAAGAAGCTTAACAGTTGGTTCACAAGGTGCTATTGGTGCAGTTCTAAATACATCTGCTGCTGTTGGTTTCGGTACTGTTGTACGCGCTGTTCCAGGATTTGCTGAATTAACAAATATGTTATTATCAATCCCTGGTAATCCACTAATTTCACTATCTGTAGCAGTTAACTTATTAGCTGGTGCTACAGGATCCGCTTCAGGTGGTATGGGTATTGCATTAGCAGCTTTAGGTGCTAAGTATTTGGAACTTTCAAAAACTTCTGGTATCTCTGCTCAAGCATTCCACCGTATCGCTTCACTATCCTCTGGAGGTCTAGATACATTACCACATAATGGTGCTGTTCTAACTCTATTAAATAATACAGGTATGACTCATAAAGATTCATATATTGATATTATGGTAGTTTCATTGATTATGCCTATTATCGCTACAGTTCCAGCTATTATTCTTGCAGTTCTTGGAATTTATTGATTCATAAATTATCATCATTTAAAAAAATCTCTATTATGTGTGTTTAATAGAGATTTTTATTTGCTATAATGTTATTAGTTAAGTAGATATTCTATTGAAGAAATAATACAAAAATAGTGATATTAATCTCATATAGATTTCTTTTATGACATATCGGGCTTGTATATGTAATAACACAAAAAATAATTAATAATTTAGTATGCATTAGTGTTGCAAGACGTATTTCGTGGGTTTATTATATGTTTACAATAAACCAGGTATTAATATTGATAATAATTATTAATTAAATCTGTTTTATCATTATTGCTTATTACATCTGTTTTTATGGGTAAACTAAACGAAAGTTTAGGGCACAAAGTTCGACGTCTAAAATATCTTAAGATATCATGACCGGTCAACTGCAAATTAATGCGGTTGTCCGGTTTTTTGTATCTTGGACATCCGTAGACTTATAAAAATTTAATCTTAGTAAAAAGGTAAACCAGGTGAAAGCTTGGGACACAAAGTTCGACGTCTAAAGTATCCTCGAGATATCATGACCGGTCAATTGCACTATGCATTAGACCGGTTTTTTAACAAAAGGGAGGAAATTATATGAAGAACTTACTCAACCGATTGACGAGAATATTGATAATAGCTCTATTACTTGTCGATCGAACGCCATTCTTAAATGTTTATGCTAAACCTGGCGATGGAGGTGTATTGCCGACGGTATTAACACCGACATCATTAGCTGTAGGCGTAAATAAACCAGATGTAACGGGAAGTGTTATAGCAAACACCTATTGGGGTATTATAAAAACTGTTGATAAACCCGTACTTAATCTACCAGTGGGTGGTAATGAAAATGTTACATATACTGTGGATGTCTCACAAACTACAGATATTACATTTAGCTTGACCTATACTGTTACATATCAGTTAACTGGAACAACACCTGCAGATTTTAGTGTTCGTTCATTGATAGCACATCCAAGTGGAAGTCCTATCTATTCATCTGCTGTAATTGATACGTTTACTGATGTTGCGGATCAAACAATCTCCGAAACGTATACAACATCATTTACTATCAACGAAGCAGTACTAGAAACGATATCTCCATTCAAGATTACAATTCAAATTTTTGATGAAACAGATTTGACGAATGTTGGACTAACAACATTAACGCCAGCAATTAATGTTAAGAATCCTGATGTAATAAATGCGGATGGTACTTTAACAGTTAGCGATCCAATGGATCCTTCGAGTCCACGTTCATTTACATTACCTGCAATTTATACTTATGTACATAATATCCAATCGACTTCAATGAGTCCTGTTACTGTAAACAATACAGCTACTGGAACTACAACTGGAGGAACATCAATTTCATCTAGTGCTGAAGTCTTGGTAAATACAATAAATGCTATTCCTGTAGCGGATGATCAAACATTAAATACCAATGAAGAAGTTCCGATTGGAATTACTTTAACTGGATCTGATGCAGATGTTTCGCAAGTAATTAGTTTTGTTGATGTTGGAACACCAGCAAATGGTGTGCTAAGTGGAACTGCACCAAACTTAACGTATACGCCTAATTTAGATTTCTTTGGTACAGATTCATTTACATTTAGAGTTAATGATGGTTATGCGAATTCTGCATATGCAACGATAACAATAAATGTAGCAAATATTGACGATTTACCAGTTGCTGTTAATGATGCAACATCAACCAATGAAGAAGTTCCAATCGATATTGACGTATTAGCAAATGATACAGATGTTGATGCTGGTCCAAAAGAAGTGACAAGTGTTACATCTCCATCAAACGGTACAGCTGTTGAAAACCCTGATGGTACGATTAAATACACACCTAATACAAACTTTGTTGGAATTGATACCTTTACTTACACATTAAATGGTGGAAGTATCGCAACAGTTACAGTAACTGTAAATCCAGTTGATGATGCACCTGTTGCTGTAAATGATATTACTTCTACGGATGAAGATGTAGAAATAGACATTAACGTAATAGCAAATGATACAGATATAGATAGTGGTCCTTTAATGGTTACATTAGTTGGTTCTCCAACTCATGGAACAGCAGTCTTGAATCTAGATGGAACAATCAAATATACTCCAACTGCTGATTACTTTGGACCTGATCAATTTACTTATACAATTAATGGTGGAAGTACAGCTACAGTATTTGTAACTGTAAATCCAATAAACGATTTACCAATTGCAAATCCAGATGAATATACTACAACTGAAGATATTCAATTAGTTGTAGGAGCACCTGGTGTCAAAATTAATGACTCAGATGTTGAAAACAATGGATTATCCGTTTCATTGGTTGTTGGTTCAGAACCAGCTCATGGAACATTACTATTAAATCCAGATGGCTCATTCACATATACACCTGCAGCAAACTTCCATGGTACAGATTCATTTGTATACCGTATAACTGATGGAAATGGTGGAACAGCTACAGCGTTGGTAACATTAAATATTACTTCAGAAGAAGATAATCCTGTTGCTAATCCAAAAGCTTTCGATGTACTTGAAGGTGGAACTTACAATGGATTTGTTACAGGTCAAGATGATGATGGTGATGCATTAACATTTGAATTAGTTGGTTCTCCTGTAAATGGAACAATTAACTTTGATGCATTCGGCGTATTTGAATACGAACATGATGGTAGTGAAACGAGTTCAGATAGCTTTACATTCAGAGTCAGTGATGATGGTGGTGTAACATTTAGTGCTCCTGCTACAGTTTCCATTACAGTGTTAGATTTCAATGATGCTCCAGAAGCAGATCCTCAAAATCTAAATACACCTGAAGATACTCCATTACCAATTACATTAACGGGTAGTGATCCTGAAGGTGATGTATTAACATTTGATATAGAAACAGGTCCATTACATGGTGTATTAAGTGGTACTGGTGAAAACCGTACATATACCCCAGACGCAAATTACTTTGGTCCTGATAGCTTTACATTTGAAGTCAGCGATGGTGAAAAAACCGATACTGCAGTTGTAATGATTAATGTTACAGCAGTAAATGATCGTCCACTTGCTGATCCTCAAAGTTTAACAACCCCAGAAGAAACTCCATTATTAATTACTTTAACCGGTAGTGATACTGAAGGTAGTACATTAGTGTTTGGAATCTTAACAGGTCCAGCACATGGAACATTAACAGGTACTGGGGCAAGCCGTACATATACTCCAGACCCTAATTACACTGGTCTTGATAGCTTTACATTCGCTTTAAGTGATGGATTCTATCGTGCGACAGCAACAATCACAATTGATGTTACTCCGATAAACGATCGTCCAGTAGCTGAAGGTGATGATGTTGTTACTAATGAAGATACTCCTTTATTGATTAATTTTGTAGCGAGTGATGTAGATGGCGATTCGTTGATTTATGGTATTATTGAAGCTCCATTACATGGAACATTAAGTGGTACTGGCTCAAGTCGTACATATACTCCAGATGCTAATTATCATGGTCCAGATAGCTTCGTGTTTGGTGTTAGTGATGGTAAGTTAAGAGCTTACGCTACTGTATTAATTACAGTTAACCCAATCAATGATGCTCCAGTTGCTTTAGGAGAAAATTACTTTACTCCTGAAGATACAGCATTAGTTATCGCTGCTCCTGGTGTCTTAACAAATGATACGGATGTAGATGGTGATTCATTAACTGCAGTAGTTCAAACAAGTCCACTATTTGGTGCATTAACATTCGATGCAGATGGTTCATTTACTTATACACCAGATGCAAACTATGTTGGATTAGATTCATTTGATTACTTAGTTTCTGATGGATTACTTGACTCGAATGTTGTTACCGTTGTAATTGAAGTTACACCAGTAAATGATAGACCTGTTGCAGATCCTCAGAGCTTAACAACTCCTGAAGACACACCTCTTCCTATTACCTTAACAGGTAGTGATGTTGAAGGTAGTGCATTAATATTTGGAATCTTAGTTGGCCCAACACATGGTACATTAAGTGGTACTGGTGAAAACCGTACATATACACCTGATTTAAATTACTTTGGTCCAGATAGCTTCACATTTGCATTAAGCGATGGATTCTATCGTGCTTCAGCTACAGTAACAATTGAAGTTACGCCTGAAAACGATCCTCCAGTCGCAAATCCATTAGCGTTCACAGTTCCTAATGCTGGTTCAAGTACTGGTTTAGTTACTGCAAGTGATTTGGATGTTCCTGCAGATACATTAACATTTAGCTTATTAACTCCTGCAACTAACGGTACAGCTACTGTTAGCCCAACAGGCGACTATACTTATACGCATAATGGTTCTGCAACACTTAGTGATACATTTGTATTCAGTGTTACAGATGGTCAATTGACTTCAACCGCAACAGTTACTGTAACTGTATTAGCGGCTCCAGTAGTAAATCTTCCTCCAGTCGCATTTGCTCAAGCTCTAACTGTATTAACGGGTGGAACATTGGGTGGAACATTAACTGGTAGCGATCCTGAAGGAGCTCCATTAGCCTTTAGTTTATTATCAGGCACAGCAAACGGTAGCGTAGTTGTTAACGTTGATGGTACATTTACTTATACACATAATGGTGGTGCAAGTACAAGTGATAGTTTCTTATTTGAAGTATTCGATGGTGTTCACACTTCGAACGCAACAGTCACAATCACAATTACTACACTTCCAACTCCTCCTCCACCAGCTCCTAACGGTGCTCCAGTAGTTGTAGATGGTTCATTGTCTACTCAATTTGAAGAACCTGTAGATGGTGTCGCAACTGGTACTGATCCAGATGGAGACGCATTAACATTTAGCTTAGTGACTGATCCTGCAAATGGTACAATCGTATTCAATCCAGATGGAACATTTACATATACTCCTAATGATGGATTCGAAGGTACTGATAGTTTCACTTTCATCGCAAATGATGGAACAGATGATTCGAATATTGGTGAATTCACGATTGATGTAATAGAAGAAGTTATTATTGTAGAACCTGAAACACCTCTAGCAGCTGTGAATAACGACTGGTTATGGTGGTTACTAGCTCTACTAGCTGGATTATTATTATGGTTACTTGCTTTCTTAAGACCAAATATGAAATACATCTTAACGGATAAAGCAAATAATCAGAAAGTGGTTCGTAGACGTTTAGCTAAACCTGATGAAAAGACAATGGTTGTGGAATTAAGTGATAAAGACTTAGTTGAAGTTCAAACAATCGAAGTTGAATTCTTCAAACGCTTAGCGAAACATTGTGGTGGCGTTACTGTTAACTTCCAATTAAATGGTAAAGTTGTTCATACAGTCACAATACCTGAAGGTATCGATGATTCTTTCGAAACATTAATTAGATTATAAGAAGAAGCCTCCGGGCTTCTTTTTTTATTGTTATGCTATAATGAAATAAAGTAATAAAATGACAATTCCAAACAATTCCAAACATACTTTTATATTTAAGATAGGTTGCGTACTAGTTATACTTCTAATATTTTTATCTGGATGCCAAGCGCAAAATCTAAATGTATTTGAAAAGTATCCATCAGTTGGTGAGAGTTCTAAGAAATATACGTTTGAAGAGATATTATGGCCATCACAACCAGGTAAGTTGGTGTATGAATCAAACGGATATGAAATTGATTATTCTAATGCGGAATTTGGATATATAAGCATTCTTGCGCCAGATAGTAGTGTTGATCTTAAAGCACAAGTATCTATGAATGATACCGTTTATACCTATTCACTTGTCCCAAATCAATATGTAATTGTACCGATGCAAATGGGAGATGGAGTCTATTCGATTCGATTGTTAAAGAATAAAGAAGGAAGTACATATGCAGTAAGTGCCTCTACTAAAATAGACGTTAAATTGGTTGATGAAACTTCAGCGTATCTCTATCCCAATCAGATTGTCGATTATAATAAAGAGACGAAAGCGATAATGAAATCGTTTGAATTAACAGTAGATGCGGATAGTGAAATAGAAAGAGTTTACGAAGTTTATCAGTATATTATTAATAATATCGAGTATGATTATGACAAAGCTGAAGTTGCCCAAACGAAGTTTATACTACCTATAATTGATGAAACATATTTAATTGAAAAGGGAATTTGTTTTGATTACGCATCACTTATGACGGCTATGTTAAGAGTTCAACACATTCCTACAAGAGTTGTTACAGGATATGTTGAACAAGGGTATCATGCATGGGTTGATGTATACATTAAGGATATTGGTTGGATAAATCCTAGTATTTATTTTGAGGCAGAGGTTTGGAAGAGAGTAGACCCAACATTTGATTCTATGGGTTCATATAATGGTGAATATCAAGAACAGGATTATTATTAAAGGGGTAAATATATGGCAAAATTAAGAATGTATGATGATAATATTCACAGTGTATTTTGTACGCAATGTGCCATGATTTTCGAAAATGGCTTACCACTTGAAGATGGATTGATTTTACTATCTGAACAGAATTCTGAAATTGACTATAAACGTATTCTTTCAAATTACCGTGAGAGTAATAGTTTTGTGGATTCCATTAGAAGAACAGAACAGTTTGATAAACTATTAATCTCAAGTATTGATGTTGCGAGTGAAATTGGTAAAGAAGAATCGATACTTAAGCATTTAGCAGTATTCTATCAACGTAAAGCGAATTATCGTAAAGAACTAATGGATTTGCTTTATTTACCTTTTGTTTTATTTACTATTTTAATTATTGTGTTAAATGTTTTAAGTTTTGTTGTATTACCAATCTTTCAATCAATATTTATTAATTTAGGAGGATCTTATCCAGTTTGGATTAATATCTTATTAAATGGAATTAATATCATTTCAAGTGTAGGGATTGTCTTCATTGTAATCTTTGTACTATGGGCTATCTATACAACAATCCATAAGTATAATCATCCTGAATCTAATGATGTTATTGATTATGTTTTAAATCTTATTCCAAAGAGTCTATATAAAACTGATTTAGCTTATTTCTCTTATCTTGTTGAGTTAATGGTAGAGTCTGGTGTAAATAATCATTCAGCGCTTGATTTAATCTTTGATTATCTACCAAAAAGAGAACTATATCGTAAATTGAAGTCTGTACAATTAGGTGATCAAGAAACAATCATCGATTTAATCTTGAAGACGGATATCTATCCATCATTTACGCAAAACTCAATACGATTAGCCTATAAATCGGGTAATTTAGAGAATACATTGAAAAGAGTAAGTGAAACGACACAGATTGAATCTGATCGAGTATTAGAGAAAGCATTTAATCGTATTGAACCGATTATATTAGTTATTTTGGCATTAGGTGTTGGATCTGTATTACTATCATTGCTCGTTCCGTTATTGCAAGCGATGCAAACACTTGGGTTCTAAATGAAAAAAATAGTTTTTATTGGTGTAACAATTACTTTATTGATATTGAGTATTCCATTAGCGAATCTTATTCAAAAAACGAATGCACAATATCAAATAGAACAAGTAGAATCAGCGATACAACGATCACTGAATCTTTGTTATGCGCAAGAAGGGTTTTATCCTGCTAAAATAGATTATTTAGTCAATAACTATGGATTAATTATTGATGAAAGACTTTATTACATTAGTTTTAAGAGTTTTGCGTCTAATATTAGACCAGATGTGACTGTTTTTAGAAAAGGATTAAGTCAATGAAACGTATTACGAATCAATTCTTACAATGGATTGTATTAAGTGGATTTGTTTTTATCATGGTGTTTACCATATACTTAGGGGCAAATTTCTATCAATCTATGACGAATGAATCAGAGATATCAATGAATCAACGAACAATCATGTTGTATTTTAATCATCGTTTTAATCAATCTGATACGAGTGACAAATTAGTTATTTATGAAGATTATATATTGATTAATCATGATGGTTATTTTACCTTAATCTATGAAGAGGATGGTTTCTTAGTTGAACAAGTATCAGAAGTTGATTATAAATTAGAAAATTCTGGGCAAAGAATCGCTGAGATAGATAGCCTTAGTTTTATTGTTTCTAATGATGTAATTAAAGTGATCTATCTAGATGATAATAATACTAACACTGAATTAAACTACACGATAAAAAGTAAGAGAGACGCAAAATGAAGAAAAGTTCACAACGACTCTTTATGATGGAAATGGTGTTATGTATACTTATTCTTTTTGTAAGTTTAAGTGTTACGAATATGATTTTTGTGCGTTCAATGACTCAACATCAAGCGAATGAGGCGATGATGAAAATGTCTGAAACGATGGTAATGATTTCTGAAGATATTCAGAGTAAGAATTCGAAAGAAATATATGCAAATGATTGGGTACTTAATTTTGATTCAAAGGGTAATCAAGTAGATATGGATGATTATTATCAACTTCATATTGAAAAGACGAATAATGGGTCTTATGATGTATATACTTTGAATTTATTCACACTAAACAGTGAAAAACTATTATCTTGGGATGTTGTAAAGGTGGTAGAATAAATATGAAAAAACATAGTATTACTTTGTTTGGTGTTCCTACATTATTTACGGTATTAATCGTGGTACTTATCATAAGTTTTTCTACGCTAAGTTACCTTAATACGTTGAACATTAGACATTCAATTGAACGTGGAAATACGCTATTAACTGAGAGTTATACGATTCAAAAAGATATGGAAATTCTAATTATTAACATTGAAAATAGTTTAAATCAGGAGTATTCGGCGATAGATGATATAAAGGATTGGGAGTATGATCGTGAGAAACAGATAATTCATGTTTCAAAAGTTAGTCAGAATTTAAGCCTTAATGTTGTATTAAAAGTAATTAATAATAAGCAAATAGAACTAGAAGTTATCGAATGGAAATTAACTTCTGGAAACAACCAAGATTATACACAAGACGGTGATCCCGTATATGGAGGATAGTATGAATATACAAGATATTGTTAGAAAAGCTGTGGAATTGGATGCCTCTGATATATTTTTTGTGGCTGGTTCACCCATTGCGTTTAAAGTGAAAAATAATGTTTCACGTATTGATAATGAAGTGTTAAGTCCTGATCATTGTCATATGGTTGTGGATGAGTTGTATCGTCTTGCTGGTAATCGTAATATGGATCGATTAGACCAAAAGGGTGATGATGATTTTTCATTTTCTTTAGCACATTTAGCTCGTTTAAGAGTAAATGTATATCATCAACGTAATTCACTAGCAGCTGTTATCCGACTAGTTCAGTTTGATATTCCTACCGCAAATGAGTTGAGTATACCTCCAGAAATAACACGTTTTTCTGAACTAACAAAAGGATTGGTAATTATAAGTGGTCCAGCTGGTGCAGGTAAATCATCAACTTTGGCTGTTATCTTAGATTTAATTAACAAGAATCGATCAGGTCATATCGTTACAATTGAAGATCCTATTGAGTATCTACATCGCCATCAAAAGAGTATTGTAACGCAAAGAGAAGTAGGAAGTGATTGTGATTCAAGCTCATCAGCGCTTAAATCAGCGCTAAGACAAGCACCTAATGTTTTGTTTATTAGTGAAATGCGTGATTTAGAAACTATTTCACTCGCAATAACAGCAGCTGAAACAGGACATCTTGTTTTCTCGACATTACATACACTTGGAGCAGCTAATACGGTTGATCGTATCGTAGATGTATTCCCAGCTTCACAGCAACAACAAATTCGTCTTCAATTATCAATGGTTCTTGAAGCGGTAATATCTCAACAACTTATTCATTTAAAGAATGGTGAATTAGCGCCTGTCTTCGAAGTTATGACGAATAGTCTAGCAGTACGCAATCAAATACGTGAAGCTAAAACACATCAACTCAAAAATACAATCGCATCTTCTAGTTCTGAAGGAATGATAAGTATGGACGCTATGTTATTGGATTTATTAAAAAAAGACCTCATCACTCAAGACGAAGCCTTAATACATAGTTTTGATTCAGATTTATTACTTAAGAAAATTAAATCATAGTAAAGTAAACAAATGCGCCACCTTTTTTAGTCGTTCTCAACCATAAATCAAGGTCTATAGCGAATAATTTACTATCATCAATAATGTTTATGAATACTTGATTATGATCTTCATGGATATCGATTCCACTAATCACAACCCAATGCCATTCATCTAATTTTTCTTCATCACCATTATCTAGATTTAGAAATGCGATTGGTGAGTTTTGATTTAAACCTTTTTCAAGAAAATCAATTGTATCTTTAAGACTCATACGAGTCTTTTTATTTTTTGTAATTTCGATGGATTCAATATTTGCTTGTATTTGATTCTTATCAAAATATCGCTTCAAACCATCGGTAAACATAGAACGTTTGTATACTCCACCCATGCCAGGTGTTACGTAATCCCATAACACTTCCATTAACTGAATCGCTGAGTTTTTGTTTAGTGTGATATCGTTAGATAATTGATAATAGATTAAACTACTCGCAGCTGTTGGCCCACATCCAGCCATTCTTTGCCACTTCGATTTATACCACTCTTGATTCAATCCAAAAATGATTTCCTGAGTAGAATCATCAACTAATTCATATTTTCTTAACTCAACCAAATGTGTGCTTTTCATCTTGTGTATATCATACCAAAGATTGTGGATAATTCATTCAATTTTGACCGAACTATGTTAGAATACTTTCATAGGAGAAATCATGAAAATAATCACAGATACAGGCTCATTAATGAGTCAAGACCAAGCTCGAGAATTAGATATAGAACTATTACCTTTACAGGTCGCAATATCCGGTAAAAATTATAGAGACTACTTTGAACTAGCGTCAGCTGATTTCGTCAAAATGGTAAAGGATGCGATTCCTAATTCATCCCAACCTGCAATTGGGGATGTAATGGAAGTATACGAAAAGACTAAAAATGCATTACATATTACGATGACTAAAGGATTAAGTGCTACCTATGATTCTGCTCTTGGTATTTTAAATTCAATGCATACAGAAGGCATTACATTATTTAATTCAAAAACGTTAGCTGGAACACAAAAATATCTTGTAGAACTAGCCGCATCATTATCGCAAGATAAGAATGTTGAAGAAATATTAGAAAGAATGAATAAGTGCTTATCATCATGTCAATCTTTCTTAATGCCTACAGATTTTGATTACCTTAAACGTGGAGGAAGAATTACAACTCTAGCCGCAACGCTTGGTGGATTCTTAAAACTAAAACCAATAGTTATTCATGTAGAAGGTAGTGAAAGATTAGAAAAATTTGGTTCAGGTAGAACTTGGACAAGTGCTATCGATCAAATTATTGAAAGAATGATTGCGAATGGTGTTTCTATGACACATAAGATTTATATCTCACATGCATTTAATATTGAAGTTGCGGAGTTAGCTTTCAAACGTATTAAAGAGCGTATTCAAGGGATTGAAATCGATGTATTAGAGTTATCTCCAGTTATGATCACACAAGGTGGTCCTGGATGTGTCGCAATACAATACATATTAAAAGATGGTAATTAATAATAATTATTAGGATAGAAATATCCTTTTTTTTATTAATTTTAGATTTAAGCGAATCTTTATTTAAAAATACTTGAAACTAAATAAAATATATATAAAGTGTTCGCATTTTGTGGTGTTATACAATCAATTAGTTATAATTAAATATGTCGCAAGGAGAAAATTAAATGGCTAAAAAAATAATGATAATAATGTTAGTCTTGTTTACGCTTTTCGGATGCAATGCTCCAGTTGAAGAGGAACCTGAGGTGATTGTACCTGAAGTAGAGGTTATTCGTAATCAGTTTGATGGTTCTCCATTAGAAGATGGTGAAACACAAACCTATAAGGCAGTAGCTGTATTAGTTAATAATTCAGCTATAGCTCGTCCACATTATGGCTTGAGTAAAGCTGATGTAGTTTATGAAGTAATAAAAGAAGAATATTTAGAAACTCGATTTATGGCTATATTTGAAGGAGAGTTTCCTGAAAAAGTTGGCCCTCTAAGATCTATACGTGTCCCGTTTGTGAGGATTTTCAATGAATGGCAAACAGCGCTTGTACATTATGGAGGCGCAGGATCAGTTGCACAAGATGGGACTAAGAACCCTGATTCTGTAAACGCGCTTGATTTATTGAAGAAAATATATGTACCTTATCGATTTGATGCAGTTGCAGGTATCAACGATTCTTATTTCTTTAGAACAACAGATAAACCTGCTCCACATAATGCATATATTGAATTAAAAGACGCTTCGAAAGATTTCCCTGATGTTTGGGTGAAAGATCATTTTGCGTTTGATGAAGAAGATTTCAGTACAAGTGATGACTTAGCAACAACTATTGAAATTGATTATCCTACAAAAACTGAAAATAAAGTAACGTATGAATTTGATCAAACTACTGGTCACTATAATCGATTTATTAATGATGAAATTCATTTGGATGCTCTTTATGATGTTCAAATAGCTGCTACCAATATAATTGTTCAATATTTAGAGCATACTGAAGTAAAAGGCTATGTACTTGTTGAATTGAAGTATCGTGGTGATGCAGATTATTTCGTGAATGGTAAGCACGTATCCGGCTATTGGGTAAAAGATTTTGAAGATGATACTACACATTGGTTCACAGAAAATGATGAAGAACTTATATTGTTACCAGGAACAACTTATATCCAAATTGTTCCAATTGATTTTGAAATTAACTGGAATTAAAATTCATACGAGTATAACTTTTAAAAAATCAGAAATCTACATATTGAGATTTCTGATTTTTTACTAATTTAAGGCTTAATTCTAAAGCAAATATTAAACAGTAATTTATCATGTTTATAAACTATTTTCTATTTGTCAAAAGTTCATTTATATTACTAGTTCGATAACTTTCGATAAGTACATATACAGCAGTTGCTAAACTTCCA
>DASSDQ010000082.1:0-3901 GCA_035697025.1 Erysipelotrichaceae bacterium
ACATTCATACGTTCCCAAGCTTGTACAAGAATCTTACTCGCAGGAACCCCTAAGGTTGTCGATAAAGATTCATCGATATCCGTTTCAAGTACACTTGGATCATCATTTACTTGCATGTTATATGCCATCATGATTTCCAAACGTGCATTAACTTGTTTAAGTTTTTCTTCACTAATATCTGCTTTGATATAAATCGCGGCTTGAGGATAATTCTCAAAACCAGTCTTCTCTAACCAAAGTGCTTGAAGATCAGCGTATACTGATAAATTCAATGGTGTTTCAAGTGTTTTAGCTTTTGCGATTGTCGCAGTCACAAGTGGTTCAGCCATTAAACCTAGATTAAATGATTTAGATATCAATTGCCCTTGCACATCCATCACCGCATTAAATGCAGTCGATACAACACTTACATCTAATTGATCCTTAACCACATTGAACACAAGTCCAGGAACCGCTTGCTCACCGAATAGTGCGATAGGTTCATCATTCACTAATTGAACATCCGCATTAGAGACAAGATATAAATTACCCCATGTCACAATGCCATATAAACGATACGGATTACTTTCCTTCTTACTCAATGATGCTCCAAGATTAACTGGCGCAATAATCACATCTTTCTCACCCTTAACAAGTTCAGCACTTAAGATGTCTGTTCCATCCACAAATTCAATCGAATCTTTATTCTCTTGAAGAAGTGGAACGAGTGAGATTGCTGGAGCTCCTTTTGGGGATACTATTGTTAGGCTTTCCCATTCTAATGGTTTAGCTTGACATGCGACGAATAGAAATACAGATAAAATAATAATAATTTTCTTCATTAACGTTTTTCTTTCACTTCTTTTACAAGAGAATCAATCAAATCTTGAATACTTAGAGACTCAGTAGCTTGAGAACCATAACGACGAACATTAACGGATCCATTTTCTACTTCACCATCCCCAATAACGAGTTGTACAGGTATTTTCTTCATTTGTGCTTCACGTAAACGATAACCTAATTTTTCATTACGTTCATCAACTTCTACTCTTAATCCAGCCTCAACCAATTTTTCTTTAAGTTGAAGTGCATAGTCATGATGGAATTCAGCGTTAACTGGTAATATACGAACTTGATCAGGTGATAACCATAATGGGAATGCGCCCGCATAGTGTTCAATTAAAATACCAATGAAACGTTCAACAGATCCAAAGATTACACGATGTAACATGATAGGACGTTTCTTTGAACCATCACTATCAACATACGTTAAATCGAAACGTTCAGGTAAGTTCATATCCAATTGGATTGTGCCACATTGCCAAGCTCTTCCAAGTGAATCTTGTAGGTGGAAATCAAGTTTTGGACCATAAAATGCCCCATCCCCTGGATTTACTTTTACAGTATGTCCTGATTTCTTACATGCGGATTCTAAGATACGTTCTGATTCATCCCAAACTTCTATTGAACCAATGTATTTTTCTTCTGGACGAGTTGATAATTCAATTGTGTAGTTTAAATTAAACAATTTATAAACACGATCAAAGAACGCAATCAATCGAACGATTTCACCTTCTACTTGATCCGGTGTCATATATAAATGTGCATCATCTTGTGTAAATGTACGTACACGGAATAAACCATTCAATGCGCCAGATGCTTCATGTCGATGAACTAATCCAAGTTCTCCTACTCTTAATGGAAGATCTTTATAGGAGTGTAAATCATTCTTATAAACTAACATTCCACCCGGACAGTTCATTGGTTTAATCGCAAACTGACGATCATCTACATCAGAGATATACATATTTTCTTTATAGTTGAACCAGTGACCTGATACTTCCCAAAGTTCTTGGGATAACATAATTGGTGTCTTTATGAATTGGTAACCTTCTTTAGTATGTTCTTCGTACCAGAAGTTTTCTAAGATATTGCGTAAAATCATTCCTTTATCCAACCAGAATGGGAATCCAGGACCAAATTCACTCATCATGAATAAGCCTAATTCTTTACCTAGCTTCTTATGGTCGCGTTTCTTCGCTTCTTCAAGTAAATATAGGTGTTGATCCAAAGCCTCTTGTGTATCAAAACAAATGCCGTATACACGTTGTAACATCTTATTGTTCGCATCACCCTTCCAATAAGCACCAGATACTTTTAGTAACTTATAGAATTTTAATTCTTTAACACTCTCAACATGTGGTCCACGACATAAATCTTCAAACTCACCTTGTTTAAACGTAGTGATTGTTACACCTTCCATATTATTGATTAGATCTAATTTATATGGATCATTCTTAAAACGTTCTAACGCTTCTTCTTTAGAGATTTCTTCACGAATAATACGTTTACCATCTTTCGAAATCTTCTTCATTTCTGCTTCAATCTTAGGGAAATCACTTTCGCTTAATACAGTATCCCCTAAATCAATATCATAATAAAATCCTTCTGTAATAACAGGTCCTACCCAAAATAAAGCATGGGGATGTATACGTTTAATCGCTTGCGCCATTAAATGTGCACATGAATGATTCAATACATTTAATTCAGCATTCTCTTTTACATTAATCATTTTCTTTCTCCTTTTTAGAAACAAAAAACTCCCATCCAAAGGACGAGAGTTCGCGGTACCACCTTAATTCAAAGCTATTTAAGCCTTGCACTTCATCGTTAACGTTGACTAAACGGAATCTTTTCTAAGATTCACCCCTCAAGTGGTAATAATTAAGCATTAAGGAAAGTTCACACCAACCACTTTCTCTCTTAACGAAATACTTAACATCATGTCTTAAGCTTTGGCTATATTAGTAGTTTAATTATTTAAAGGTTTTTTGTCAACTGAAATGGCTTAGAAAACAAAAGAAATGATTAAGTACTATTTCATTACTTTGTTTTCATCAACTCATCAAAATTATGATTAATCACTTCAAGTAATATAAACTCATTATGATCAAACGCAAACTTTAATATGCAACAGTTCCCAATTCTACCAATATGATCAACTGAACTCTTATGTCCCCAAAAACGCATAAATGTACGACATGCAGCACCATGACTTACAGCTAAAACGATATTATGATCATCTCTAGACATAATCTCAAAAATTGTGTCAGTTACTCTCTTTTGAAATGTTAATTCACCTTCTCCTCCATATGGTACAAAGAAATCCCCATACGGTAATGATGGATTTAAGTCCTCACTCTCAGCTTCAAACACTCCAAAATTCCATTCTTTTAACCCTTTTACACGTTTATATTCCATATCTGTAATAAGTTCTAAAGTATCACTAGCACGCTCCGAAGTAGAAGAATATGCATGATCAAATACGATAGAATTCTTATCAAAATATCTTCGTGCTATAATTGCTTGATTAATTCCAAGTTCAGTTAGTGGCGAATCACAAAATCCTTGTACTTTGTGTCTCTGATTAAATAATGTTTGTCCATGACGCATTAAATAGAGTGTTTTCATAGAGTTCCTTTCAAAATTGTATACATTTACTATATACTTTACATAACGAAAATCTAAATGAAAAGGTAAAGAATGCATATGATATATAAAGTAGTAAGTGATCATACATGTGATAACACTACCCCGATAATTGTCACAAAAGGCACAAGAGTTAAAGTTGGAGAACAATCCGACAGTAATGGAATTTGGCCTAACTGGGTATATTGTTTCGGCTTAGAGGGCCAAGGCGAAGGATGGACACCGATTCAAATCATTCACTTAGAAAATGAATATGGCATCGTTCTAGAAGATTACTCCGCCATTGAGTTAAAAGTTTTACAAGGTGAAACAGTTGAAGGTGACATTGAACTTAACGGTTGGATTTGGTGCAAAAAGAGAAATGATAATAATACAGGTTGGCTACCAAAAGAAAAATTAGTTCCATTAATATAAATCAAACAAAATAAATAGC
>DASSDQ010000083.1:0-3643 GCA_035697025.1 Erysipelotrichaceae bacterium
CTAAGAAGTTAATCACACAACGTTTAGACAAAGAATCAATCCAAATAAAAACTTAGGCAAGAACCTAAGTTTTTTTAATGCATTAATCAAGTAGGAACAATAAATCTAAGTAACTAGGGAATGGATACATGTTACGAGGTAACACTAATTCTAGTTTATCCACATCTTCACGTATTTCATCCAATAATGGGAATACATCATGACGTAATGCTAAACCTTCTTCTTTTAGTGATTCAATATGATGAGTCTTATCTAAGTTAAGTTTTAACTTCGTTAGTTTCGCATCAATGGAATCCACTAAGCCAAGAATTGTATTAATTTGTTTATCGTAGAATGCGTAACCTTTTAAGCCAAGAATTGAACTTAAGTAGATCGTAGCTTGTGGTACAACTTCACGTTCAACCATACGAATTAATGTTTTAGCTTCAACTTGAATGGTCTTAATGTATTGTTCATATAGAATTTCTGAACGTGCAGCTAATTCATTTGTAGTAAATACCGCATTGCGTTCAAATAATTTAGTTGCTTTATCATTATCTAAGAACTCTACAGCTTCAACAAATGACTTAATGTTTGGTAAGCCACGTTCTTCTGCTTCTTTAACCCATGCATCAGAGTATCCATCACCACTAAACAATACACGGTGATGTTTACGCATGATTTCTTGAATAATCTTAAGTGCTTCATCACGAACATCTTGTAAGTATTTGAAGTCATCTAGACGATCTGCGATTTCTTTTAATGCGTCCGCAACGATTGTACTAATAACAGTATTAGCGAATGAGGCCGATAGGGAAGAACCTAACATTCTTAATTCAAATTTATTACCAGTAAACGCAAATGGAGATGTACGGTTACGATCAGTATTATCTTTAGGCATGTAAGATAAGTTATTCAATGCGGAGAATTTAGCACCTTCTTTGTTGGTCTTTAAGACTTTCTTATCGGCTAGGTTCAATAGAATGTGTTCTACGACATCACCCATAAATACAGAGATAATAGCTGGAGGAGCTTCGTTCGCACCTAAGCGATGATCGTTACCAGGGCCTGAAGCTGCTAAACGAATTAATTCTGGGAATTCATCAATAGCTTTGATAATCGCAGAAACGAATAATAAGAAACGAATATTTTCGTGTGGTTTATCACCAGGTTCTAATAAGTTTTGACCATCATCAGTAATCAATGACCAGTTATTATGTTTACCTGAACCATTAATACCCTTAAATGGTTTTTCATGTAATAGACACGCTAAATCATGTTTGATTGCGATTTTCTTTAATAAATCCATTAAGATTTGGTTTTGATCTACCGCAATATTCGCTTCCGCAAAAATTACAGAGAACTCAAATTGACCAGGCGCAACTTCATTATGTTCAACTTTAGAGAATACACCAACTTTCCAAAGTTCTGTATTTACTTCATCCATATACGCTTTTACACGTGCAGGAATAGATCCGAAATAATGATCTTCAAACTCTTGTCCGCGTGGCGCACTTGCGCCTAATAAAGTTCTACCCGTTAAGAGTAAATCCTTACGTTCTTCATACATTGATTTATCAACTAGGAAATATTCTTGTTCAAGTCCAACGGATAAATTAACATGTTTAACTTGTTTATCGCCTAATGTTTGTACAACACGACTTGCCTCAAAACTTAAACGATCAAGTGCTTTTAATAATGGAGCTTTTTGATCAAGTGGTTCGCCATTGTAAGATACGAAAATTGAAGGAATACATAAGACATTATCACGAATGAATGCAGGAGAACTAATATCCCAGTACGTATAACCACGTGCTTCAAATGTTGCGCGTAATCCACCACTTGGGAAACTTGATCCATCTGTTTCGCCTTTAATTAAACCTTTGCCAGAGAATTGTGCTAATGCACTACCATCTTTCGCAACTTCTAAGAAACTATCATGTTTTTCTGCAGTTTGGCCAGTAAGTGGTTGGAACCAGTGTGTAAAGTGTGTAGCTCCTAATTCCATTGCCCATGTTTTCATCGCATGTGCAATCGCATCCGCTGTTCCACGATCTAAAGCACTTTCTTTCGCTAGTGCTGTTTTCCAACTTGTGTAAACAGGATACGGTAAACGTTCGCGCATTAATTTCTCGCCAAATAAATGAATTCCAAAATCATCAAAAGGGTGTGACATCGTTTTTCTCCTTGATTTAAATATGTCTTAATTCTAGCGATAAAAAATAAAAAGTAAAGAAAAAATAAAAAAATATTTCAAATATTAGATAAAAAATTTGAAATATTGATAAAATTACGGAAATTATATAAAAAATCATAGATAAAATTGTAAATATTCACAAAACATAAAAAAAGACTAGATTTAACTAGTCTACAACAATTACTTCTGTTACACCTAATACTTCTTCGATGAGTAAGGTCTCGACTCCCATCTTGATTGTTACATCGATGGCACTACATCCAACACATGCGCCAAATACGCGAACATAAACACGACCTTCATCATCTAGGCTTACAAATTCAACGTCACCACCATCTCGTTGGAGATAGGGACGGATTTTATCTAAAACATCTTTTACTTCTTTTTCTATATTCATGTCGTTATCATCTCATAAAGAACATTAGTGAGGCAACCAATAAGCCCAACACGGCACCGCCAAATACTTCGAACCATTGGTGTCCCAAAACTTCTTTTACTTTCAATAGGTATACTGGATCATCAAGCTTTATCGTCGTGAGGGTTTGAATATCACGAATAAGTTGTTGTGTAATCTGAATATTTCGTCCTGCATAATAACGGACATTTGCCGCATCATACATAACAATTAAACTAAACATTAAAACAACCGCGAATAGAGTAGAAGAGAACTTTTCTTGAATACCAACGGCTAAGCTAAGTGCTGTAACAGTTGAAGTATGTGAAGAAGGAAATCCACCACTATCGACGAGTAGTTTCATTTCCCATTTTCCGGTCCCAAAGTAACGGAAGACAGGTTTAATTAGTTGTGCAATTAAATTGGCAGAAATTGCCGCCCAGAAGGGATAAAGATTACCTAACATAGCTACCTCGCCTCGATATTATATCACATTCCAAAAAGTCATGTGCTATAATTATTGAGCCGGAGGGGTACTCATGATGTATCGTGTTGGACAAGTTGTAGAGGGACAAATAACTGGTATAAAACCGTATGGAGCCTTTGTTAGTATAGATGCTAATACGGCAGGATTAATCCATATATCGGAATTATCAGAAGGATTTGTAAAAGATGTGGAACACTATGTAAAAGTTGGTGATAAGTTGAAATTGAAGATTTTGGATATTGACTCGCAAAATCATCAATTAAGATTATCTCTTAAAGCACTTCATGCAAATTCGCGTAAGTCTAGACCACGACTAAAGCCCATGATAAAATTAAGAGAAAAAATTGGATTTGCCTCACTTAAGGCACAGTTAAATGATTGGATAAAAGACGCAAAAAAGGAGAAAAACCATGATTAAATTAGATTTATCATATGCGCATGTTGAAAATGAATTTGAACACTATCAAAAAGATGTTTCTCACTATCACAAACAATTAGTAGAGAAGACAGGTTTAGGCAATGAATATGTTGGATGGTATACTTGGCCAACAAGTTATGATAAAACTGAATTCGCAAAAGTAAAAGA
>DASSDQ010000084.1:0-16765 GCA_035697025.1 Erysipelotrichaceae bacterium
CCTTTTAATTTGAGTTTAATTCTTTTGTGATTATAATATTCGATATATTCGATTAACTCTTCTTTGAAATGTTCTATTGACTTAAATTTTTGTAAGTATAGAAGTTCAGATTTCAAGTGTCCAAAGAAGTTTTCCATCACTGAATTATCCAGGCAATTACCTTTTCGTGACATGCTTTGCAGGATTCCTCTCGATTTTAGAAGCGCTTGATACGGTTTCATTTGATATTGCCACCCTTGATCTGAATGTAGAATTAATGAATGGGATTTAGGAAGGTATTCTAACGCTTGATTGACCATCCTCATAACCGATTCGAAATGAGGTCTTTCAGATAGAGTGTAACTGATAATCTCACCATTGTATAAATCTAAGATAGGTGATAGATAAAGTTTAATTCCAAATAAGGAAAACTCTGTGACATCGGTTACCCATTTACAGTTCGGTATTTCAGCTTTAAAGTTTCGATTGATTAGATTAGGCGCAACGATTCCGACTTCTCCTCGATAGGATCGATACTTCTTCATTCGCACTTTACATAAGAGTCCACACTGTTTCATGAGCTTTAATACCGTTTTATGATTGATCTTGTATCCTAACTGCTTTAGCTCGATGGTTATCCGTCGATAGCCGTATCGACCTTTATTCTCATGATAAATCTTCTGTAATTCAGCTTTGATTGCTTGATATTTATCTGGCTTATCCAATTGTTTGAGGATCGCATAAAAACTACTTCGAGCGACATGTGCATAGTTTAGAAGTCGCTGAAGCGAATATATCTGCCTTAGCTCATCTATGACTTTGACTTTTTCCCAGCTTCTTGGTCCTGTCTCTGTTGAACTAAGGCTCTCAATTTTTTTAGGTAGGCATTCTCCATTCGTAGTTGTTCATTCTCTTCGAGTAGCGCTTCTATGGAGTTCGGATCCAATGGTTTATCTGTTTTCTTTTTCTTGGGTGTCATTTTAAAGTGTTGACCGCGTCGTTCTTCATATAGGCTAGAACGTCCTTCTTTTTCAACTTTATCCCTCCACTTTATAATTACTGAAACATCAGGTATTTTAAAATAGAGCCCTGTTTCTCGTAATGAAAGGTGATTCTGTTTCATATATTCTAAAACAGATTCTTTAAACTCACCACTATAAGTTCCGTGTTTTATCGTTAATCCTTCGATTCCAGATAGCTTATACTTCTTATACCATAAGGCTATAATGCTTTTATCGACTCCATATTTCTTTCCAATGTAACGAACCCCTCTATATGTTTCATCCATTTCTTGTATTAACTTTAACTTAAATTCCAAACTATACTTCGCCATAAAAAACTGCACCCCTTTCTGTTAGTTGTCTAACTTTTGGGGTGCAGTTCAAAATGTATTGTTTTTTTACACATAATAGATAAATCGTATTCATTGAAACTAATCTAGAATGAGGCTATGATGACACTAGGAGGTCATAATGAAAACGAATAAAATTTCTATTATTGGATCTGGTTTTGTTGGCTCCACAACTGCATTCGCTATTATGGACGCTGGACTTGTTAGTGATATCGTTCTGGTTGACATCAATCGAGATAAATCTGAAGCTGAGGCAATGGATTTAACACATGGTGCCGCATTTGTCAAAACCGTTAATATAACTGCTGGGATATTAGAAGATACTGTTGGATCAGATTTAATCATTATTACAGCTGGGATTGGTCCAAAACCTGGTGAGTCTCGATTAGATATTCTAAATAAGAATATTCCAATATTTAAGGATATCGTTCCAAAACTTGCTCAATTTAGTCCTGAAGCTATCTTCTTAGTTGTTTCTAATCCTGTTGATATATTAACGTATATTACCTATAAATTCTCTGGGTTCCCTTCTCATCGTGTTATTGGATCTGGTACCGTGCTTGATACTTCGCGATTTAAATCAATACTATCTAAACAGTTCAGTATTGATGCACGCAACATACATGCATATATCATCGGTGAACATGGTGATTCAGAAATAGCGGCTTGGAGTACGATTAAGATTGCAGGAATGAGTATAGATGAATATTGTAAGATTGATAAGTTGGACTATAACGAAGAGTTTAAAACATTTATTACAGATGAAGTTAAACATGCCGCATATGAAATAATTAATCGTAAAGGTTATACCAACTATGCAGTCGCTTTGGCAGTACGTAGAATCACAGAAGCGATTCTTGGAGATGAACAATCCATCTTAACGGTAAGTGGTCTACAAAATGGTGAAAGTAGTTTAAATGATGTATATATAGCAATGCCAAGTATTGTTGGTCGAAATGGTATACGTAAAATACTACCAATCCCACTATCAGAAGATGAATTTAAAAAACTTAATGATTCCGCTAATTTACTAAAGGAAATAATTAAAAATTCGAATCTTGATTAATAATCAAAAAAAAGACATTATTGCGAAATACAATAATGTCCTTTTTATTATGGTTGCATAGCCCCAAATAGAACAAGCCATGCTAATATTGATTTTGCGGCTAAACTTAAGATAATATAAACTCTTTCGCCATATAAATAATCTTTCCATTTACCAACCTTTAAGTATTGAAGAATCATATTTATTGGGAACGTATTGAATGCGATGAAATACGAAATAATAATCGCCCAAACAAACCAAGGTACCATATCTAAATTGCCAGTACCTGTCATATAAAACAGTATCGCAGCCCAAGGTGCAATTCCTGCTATTGATCCCCAAATAAATGGTAACCAGTTAATTTTACCTTTTTCAGCACCAGAATTTAGGAGTTCCATGTCTAAACCAAATAGATTCATCGATGCATTAACCACAAATATTAACAATAACGATACAACATCATAGATACCAAATAATGTCGCGATAAGTACAATCATAATTGATGAACTTAAAGCATATTCATACCAACGATATGGATTGATTCCTTTACGTAAGTTCGCTTCATATTTTTTCGAATTTAGCGCAATAAATCCATGTGCTATCGCTGATATAAATAAGAATGATGCGACTAATAAGCCAAATGGTAAATCAAATAGTTCTTTACTAACAACTTCGAGTGATCGTGTTTCAACATTGAATTGTTGATAAAACTGAATAATAGTTGGTTGAAATTCTGAGATTTTTTGAATTACGGTTGTTGCCAAAAACACCATCGCTACTGCTTGAATAAAATGAATCCCGCCCATGATAAGATTAAAATTCTTTAGTTTCTTATATACATCCTGCATTATATTCTCCTTTTATGTAATGTTCTATATCACATTTGTTTTTATATGATATAGATAATCATTATCAGTATAGTAAATGTTAACTAATATAAAAACAAGTTATATACTCATAACTTGTTAATTTGAATATTATTTAGGAACTTCTAGTGTAACGCGCTTTAAATCTCGTATGATTTGTATACTTTGTGGACATACCGGTTCACACGCACCACACTCTTGGCACATATCAGATCGCTCTGACGCATTCATATCTTTCCAATATCTTCTTATAGCTTGAGGTGCATTTCCATAAATAGAGAAATCATTCCATATTTTAAAGTTTCTTGGAATATTTACACCATGCGGACAAGGCATACAATATTCACATCCTGTACAACCATTCTTTGTTCTTGATTGAATGATTGTCGTTACTTGATTAACGCAATCCATTTCTTCTTTATTTAATGGAGAGAAATGATTAAATGTATCACAGTTATCAAGAACATGTTCCATGTTACTCATACCACTTAAAATAACTTTGACATTTGGATGACTCGCAACCCAACGTAATGCCCATGATGATAATGATTTATCTGGATGAACCGCTTTAAAGATTTGAGCTATATCATCAGGTAAGTTCGCTAAATTACCACCTTTGATTGGTTCCATAATTATCAAAGGTATACCAAGTTTTTCAGCTAATTCATATCCCCTATCACCAGCCTGGATGTTGCGATCGATGTAATTGTATTGAATTTGACAAAAATCCCATTTACGAAAAGTAATAATTTTTTCAAATACATGATATTCATCATGAAATGAAAAACCTAAGAATTTAATCTTACCTTCTTTTTGAAGCGCTTCAACTTCATCTAAAACACCTTGTTTAACTAATAAATCCCATCTTTCATTGTCTAGCGCATGTAATAAATAGAAATCGACATAATCAACTTGCAACTTACTTAATTGCTCATTAAACAAAATACGTACATCTTCTTTTTTATTTACCTTCCAAACTGGTAATTTTGTCGCAATTGTAAATTGATTACGATTATACTTTTTCAATACTTTTCCAACAAACGATTCACTTTCGCCACCATGGTATGGATATGCCGTATCAATATACGTAACACCTTCAGAAATAGCCTTATCAATCATTGATTCAGATTGTATTTCATCGATCATTCCATTTGCTAGTGTAGGAAATCGCATACAACCAAACCCTAATAATGAAGTATTAATCTTTAAATTATCAAAATAACTTGTTTTCATGCATCGAACCTCTTTATAATTAATTGAAACGCACAAACTTGTTATAGTCAAGGATGTTATGAGGTAATAGAGTGGAATTATTAATTGATGTTAAAAAAAGAATGATTGAAGAAGATTTAAGTTGTTTCGCATATTTAAAGGTAGGAACGTATACAAGTCAATATGGAGGCATACGTCCATTACTACAACCCATCAATATTGATAAAGATTATTTCGAAGATGCCTTTGTGATTGATAAAGTTATAGGTAAATCTGCCGCATTCTTATTAATATACAGTAATGTTAAAAAGATTCATGCGTTTATTATGAGTGAACACGCTAAGAATTTATTAGATTTGCATAATATACCTTATTCTTACGATGAACTTGTACCATATATCCAAAACAATCTTAAGACAGGCATGTGTCCTATGGAACAATCCGTTATTCATATTGATGATCCTAAACTTGCTTTAGTTGCACTTAATACAAAAGTTAATGAATTGATGAAACAAAAAGGGCTTTAAGCCCTTTTCTAATTCTCTTTTTCAGGTAATACAATCCAACATATTAAATAAGCTAATGCGCCAGTCCCAAACATTAAGATTGGAATTAGAAACAAAATACGAATAATAGTAACATCGATTTTGAATGATTCTGATAAACCTGAACAAACACCACCAATAACTGCGCCATCTTTGGAACGATAAAGTGAAAATTTCGGATCTTTATAAGCCATATTATACCCTCCTATTATAGTTTATCCTATCATTTTATCGATAAGAGAAATAGTCATTTTGTAATATACGGTATGAAATATCAGAATTTTGTTTAACAATCTTACTAATTCGAATGATTTCTTCATCTGTTAATGTATTATTTGTGTCAAACGGACTAAATCGAGCACTTGATACTGAATAAGCACCATATTGATTATTCCAACTTAATGAAGCATATGGAACAACTCTTTCTTGATTCGTATCAAACATATCAACCCCAAAATAGAATCTAGGATCATAGTCTAAATCAAATAGATTCGCTATTGTTGGGACTAAATCAAATGTAGAAGAGATTGTGGATAATTGTTCACCTTTAACCTCTGAGTTATAAATAATCATTGGTAACATATTAATATTAAATCCTTTAGCACGTTCATTGTATGGATCACCATAATCTAAGAATACTTGTTTATCTGTTTTTAATGGAAAATGATCTCCATACATAATAATTACGGTATCTTCTAGTATTCCTTGTGCATCTAGTAAATTAATTAAAGTTTCAATCGAACGATCAAGTTCCATCGCCTTTGATTTATACCGTTGAACATTTAGAGGTAAATCAGGATACAATGCAGTAATTTCATCTAAATATCGATTCCCTAATGTACTATCAATATCATACGGAAAATGAGTTGATGATGTAATAATGTACGAAAAGAAACGTTGTTTATCACCATATACTTTAAAAGCTTCTTCCATAAGGTTTACATCACTTGGCCAACCTTTAAGTGTCTTTATTTCTAAATCATCGTTATTGTAGAAATAAGTACTTCCAAGATTCTGATGTAACTCTGTACGTTGATAGAATTTGTCTGAATAATTATGATAAGAACTACTAAAGTATCCTGCATCATTAAATAGATTAAAAATACTTCTATTGTAAGTATTATTTGTATATGTGTTTGGTGAACAAATACCTGTTCTTGGCACAAGCGATGTTAAACCGATAAACTCACTCTCCCCAGTTGCGCATGAATATTGTGGAGAAAAGAAATGATCAAAGAAGAAACCATCTTGCGTAAGTTTATATAATGTCGGAGTTAATTGTTCATCAATTCCCATGTAATCAAATGCTTCAACCATGATATACACTAAATTTTTATCTTTAAATATTCCTGTGTATTCATTTTTAGGTGTAATCGTGCGATTCATTAAATACTCATCGATAACTTTTATTGTTTCATTTGACTCATTATTCATCTTATCAATCCAAACTGTGTCATCAATAATCCGTTCGTAACTTGGTTCACTAATAACAATTACTTCATCTGGAATAATCTCGATAATTTCTTCAGTTTCTTTTGTACCAAGTAATAGATTACGTGTATCTCGAATGATAAATCTCGATAACCCTAGTTGATTTAAACTTAGATCCGGAATATAAGGGTTATTATAAAGTTCTACAACTTTTATAGGCAACGATTCTTGGTTAAACCAATTTAACGATAATAATCCTATACCATGTAACACTAACACTATTAAAATTGAAATACCAAACTTAATCCAATTCGTTTTTAATCGATCATTTTTACGATTTATAATACTATAAATTGTAAATCCAATTGCAGGTATAAAAACAATCATATTAATGAGTTTGATATATTGTGCAAAATCGTTCGCATAATCATTTACTCGAGATGCCATAGAGAAAAACAATCTAAATGAGTAGTTCGCATTCATGTATAGTCGATAACTAACTTGTGTTAACGCGATAAACGCTAAGAAATAAAGACTAATGTTCAATACAATTAGTTGTAATTTCTTGGGTAATAATTGTGAAATGATAAAAATCCCAAGTGAAACACTTAGGCTAAATATTAGTATCCGTACGACATGAGAATCATAAAGATTAAACTGATTAAACCAACGGAATAAAAGTTCAATAGCTATAAAACACAAAACGTAAAGAAAACCGAGTAAAGTTTGCGACTGTTTAAATTTATTCATTACTCCCCATCTATTTCTGATTCATTACAACACTTAATAATACTAATGTTTGATATCCTTCAAGATCATCATCTTCTCCACAATCAAATGTAAATGTATATCCATCTAATTCTCCATAAATCGTATAAGAATTATCTTGATTTGTCTCCATCTTATTTGTTGCATTTCTAAACACATTCTTATAGAAATCAATAACTAATGAAGCTTCATCTTTTACATAAAACATAACCGTAAATGATTGATTAAGCTCAACAACACTAAACAAATGACTATCAGGATATATTGGTACTAAATCGCTTGGATACGATTCTGGTAGAGTTACTACAACTTCTTCATCATCATCCACATCTACTATAGGCATTTCATCAACAAGCTCTTCTTCTTTTGAACATGCAGTTAAACTAATACCTAAGATAAATAGTAATATGACTAAGATTAATTTAGAAAGTATGGATTTATGCATAATGACTCCTTTCAGTTTTTACTATTAGGAATAACAATATTTTAATCCCTTCTACATAAATCATAGGCTCTATAAAGCTTTTCGTCAATTAATGTGAAAAATGATAGAATAGGATTAATGAAATCTCAAAACTACCCTTGGATTGATCGTGTTAAGTATTTAGTATCATTTTTGGTATTAATCATCCATTTTAGACCATTATCCGACTACAATCCAATTGTTGATTTTAGCTCTGCACAAATTATAGCTAGAATTGCGGTACCCTTCTTTTTTATAAGTGCAGGTTATTTTATTGGTGTTAACGGATTAGAGAAAAATGTTGTTATTAAATCCATTAAAAAGAATTTCAAACTTTATGTTGTTTGGACAATTATTTATCTTCCGATATCCATTATTATATTTATGCCTCAATATCCAAATATCCTATTAAATTTAACCGTGTTAGGTGTATATTTTCATTTATGGTTTATTCCTGCACTAATATTCTCATTAATCACTTTATATTATCTAAGTAAACTCCTAAAACCATTTACTATCACTCTTATCGCATTCTTATTCTTTGTGCTAGGTGTATTTGGAGATTCATATCATGGCGTTCTACAAAGTGGATGGTTTCTTGATGGCATAAACCAATACCTAGAAATTTTCACTACTACCCGCAATGGATTATTCTTTGGCTTATTATTTGTTTCGCTAGGTTATTACATTCAAAAGTCTGATATTACCTCAAAGATTAATATTACATCTGCTTGGATAGGTTTTATTATTAGTTACTTACTCATGTTTGTAGAAATGGGATTATTGATGACATATACAATACCATTTGAATATAATATGTACTTCAGTATAATACCTACCACTTTTTTCCTTTTTACTATTTGTTTAAAATATCCATCAAATGATAAATCAATCGATATTCGTAATAAAGCAACAATCATTTATTTCTCACATTTTATAGTTTACTTCATTGTCTATGGAATAATTACACTATTAAAACTTGATTTTCTACTTTACTCAAGTTTAAGTCGATATTTTATTGCAGTTATTTCATCCGTTCTATTTGCGAATTTTGTGATTAAACAAAAGAAGAGAAATAAAAAATGGGCTAGTTATTTAGTTTAGCCCATTATATATACTTAGTATTGTTTCACATTCATTCTTCATTAGTTTAACATTTTGATGTATTCTCGAATGGTCTGTTTCATTCACTTGATGAAACTGGAAATTCGATTTTTTTATATTCGTAAAATCAATTGATTCGAATACAATTAATAATTCATTTATTGAGTTAATATCATCGTTCGTAATGGTTTCATTTAATCCTGATGTTATAAACAAACAGTCATAAGCACAATGCGTAATATTTTTAATATGCATGACAACTTTTAATAAATCATCTAACTTTTCTTTCTCTTGTTTATTAAATGGTATAAAGTTTTCTTTCATCATTGTCTCAAGATTAGCTTTAACCATATCGACATCATTGAATATATTCGCAAGTACAAACTCTGAATTTGTCGATAGTTCACGATTTTTTAATCCATTTATTGTGTGTTTAATCGCGTTAGTTGCTTGTAATTTAACAAACTCTACACGTTTACGACCAATTTTTTGATAATAAAACAATGAAAATAAGAAATTAAAGACTAACGCAATCACAACCCCAAGTCCTAGCGCAACGATTCTTAATCGGAATGTTAGTAATACACTTGGTAATCCTAAATCATTGGTTTGGATCAATTGAGTCATATAAATACTTGTAAAGATAGCGACTGGTGATACCATTCTATAATCAATTTTAAGTGCTACATATAGAGTTAATCCAATTCCAAGTGCTACCGTTAAGAAAGTAACTTGATATCCCATTAAATAGACTAGGAACCCAGTAATCAACGCGCCTAATGTTGAAGCAAGTAATTGATTAACTCCACCTTTTAAGCCCAATACATTTATTGGCTCAAGATTGTACATAACCCCTAACAATACAGATATCATATCTAAACGTGTTATCGCAAACGTCCTACCTAGGATAAATCCGACACTAATCGCACACATTGCCTTTGCGATATATAACCAAGAATCGAGTAAAACAGCCTCTCTTTTTAATCCAAATATCTTCATAAAAGTATTCATATTATGTCCTCATTACGGTATTCCGCATTTCTATATCGTGTATTTATATTGGCTCGTTTAGCCTGACTTAATTGATTCATTCTTTCAATCTTATAGTTCTTATTTTGTTTAATAAAATTAGCACCAGTTTGTTTAAATGTAAAATCAATCTTATGTATTTCAGTTTGTGTTCTTAACTCGAGTACCCAATCATAATTACATACTCGTGCATTGGGACCACTTTCTCCTCCAACTAATACTTCTTCAATGGATTGATCAAGATAATAGCTTAAATCTATCTTCTCTAATATTGGTTCACATATAATAATCTTATGTTTAATTGGATATTCTTTAAATAAAGGTAAACGTAAGTCTGCTTGTGTTTGGTTCTCTACAGTACAAGCGATAGTCACATTATCATACCCTAATCCCCAATCATTTGGGATACATTCTAAGAATCGATTGATACGTTTTGTGATAATAAAGAAATGACAATCAGATCTTTCTTTAATCATACTCCAAACATCATTTCTCCATTCATCTGCCTCTTCAATAAAAAAATCAGATGTTAAACAGGTATAAAGTGTTGTCTTCCCATTTACTTTATAACTTCCATCTTTCTTCTTTTGAATCGGCAAACTAAATGCTTGAGTCTTTCGAACTGTATTCGCGTCACGATCAAATCGTTCATCACCTCTAAACATATAACAATTTACACATCCAGCACTAATTTTGTGACACCCATGCCAAGGATTATAACTCATATTTAAAGTATACAACAAAACCGGCTTTTACCGGTTCTGTTTATAATATTCGATTTTTTCAAACAATAAATCCGATAGTATTTTTAATTTATCTGGATTCATTGCCTCTACACCTTCAAGAGGATACTTATAATCGAGCTTCTTATACTTACTTGTGCCAAGTGTGTGGTATGGAAGAAGTTCAATCTTTTCAACATTCTTTATACCAGCAATTAATTTCGCGGTTTCATCTATGTTTACTTCGTTATCATTCAATCCAGGCACAATAACTTGTCTTAGCCAAAACTTAACATTTAAACTTTGTGCTAAATCTAAGAAATCACTTGTGACTTGCATATCTTGCCCTGTAATCTTTTGATATAACTCAGGATTTGCGGCTTTAATATCGTATATTACAAGATCAGTATGACTTAGTATTTCTGGCAAAAGAGGACTTCTACTGTATCCTGAAGTATCAAGACATGTATTTATTCCAGCTTCTTTTAGTACTTTTAATGATTCATTCAAATAAGCAGCTTGCATCAATGGTTCACCACCACTAAATGTAACACCACCCATATCACCATAATATGGTTTATAACGTTTCACTAAATTCAATAGTTTCAAAGTGTCCATTTGAATACCTGATTCTTGTTGCCAAGTCTCTGGATTATGACAGTATAAACATCTTAGTGGACAACCTGAAAGGAAGAATAAGGTTCTTATGCCAGGACCATCCACTGTGGCAAATGTTTCTATTTTGTTTATGAAACCGATTTTAGATTGATTCATGGAAAGTACGTTTTAGAACTTCCAATTGTTGAGATTTTGTTAAACGGTTGAAATGAACCGCATACCCAGAAACACGGATGGTTAGATTTGGGTATAACTCAGGATGATCCATTGCCATCATTAACACTTCACGAGAATAAACATTAACGTTTAAGTGATGTGCATTTTGTGCAAAGTAACCATCTAAGATTGAAACTGTATTGATAACTTGTTCTTCTTTTGTCTTACCCAATGTTTCAGGTAAGATTGAGAATGTATTACTTACACCATCTTGACATACATCATCATAAGGAATCTTCGCAACTGAATTAAGTGACGCTAGAGCTCCTGATGTATCACGACCATGCATTGGGTTTGCGCCCGGTGCGAACGCTTCACCTTTTTTACGACCATCTGGTGTTGAACCAGTCTTTAGACCGTATACAACATTGGATGTAATTGTAAGAATGGATAAGGTATGTACAGCACCACGATATAATGCATGTTCCTTCAACTTAGCAGCGAAACGTTTTACGACATCTACTGCAATTAAGTCAACACGATCATCGTCATTTCCGAATTTAGGGAATTCTCCTTCAATTTCGAAGTCTACCGCAATTCCATGTTCATTACGAATTGGTTTTACTTTCGCAAATTTAATCGCAGATAAGGAATCTGCCACAACAGATAAGCCTGCTGCACCAAATGCCATTAAACGCGTAATATGTGTATCATGTAGAGCCATCATGCTCTTTTCATAGGCATATTTATCGTGCATGAAGTGAATGATGTTCATGGTATCAACATACAATTTAGCTGTTTTATCCATCATCAAATCAAACAATTCATTTACTTTATCGTAGTCTAATACTTCATCGGTGTAGTCAGGAATTCCATCAATGATCTTCTCATTATAGTTTTCATCACGTCCACCATTGATCGCATATAACAATGCTTTAGCTAAGTTAGTACGTGCACCAAAGTATTGCATTTGCTTACCAATTTGCATTGCACTTACGCAACATGCAATCGCATAATCCGTCTTATAAAGTGGAGACATTAAGTCATCATTTTCATATTGGATTGCGCCTGTTTGAATCGACATTTTTGCACAATACTTTTTAAAGTTAACTGGTAATAAATCTGACCATAACACTGTCATGTTTGGTTCTGGTGCTGGACCTAAGTTACTTAAACTATGTAAATATCTAAATGAGTTCTTTGTAACGAGTGGTTGACCATTACTGGAAACACCACCAATTGATTCTGTAACCCAAGTTGGATCACCCGCAAACAATTCATCGTATTCAGGTGAGCGTAAATGACGAACTAAACGTAGTTTAATAATAAATTGATCGATTAACTCTTGTGCGAATGTTTCATCAATTAAGCCTTTTTGTAAATCACGTTCGATATAAATATCTAAGAACGTAGAAGTACGACCTAATGACATTGCTGCACCGTTATTTTCTTTAACAGCTGCTAAATACGCAAAGTATAACCATTGAACTGCTTCTTGAGCGTTTTGTGCAGGACCTGAGATATCAAATCCATATGTCGCAGCCATTTTCTTTATATCGTTTAGAGCTCTGATTTGATCACTCACTTCTTCACGTAAACGAATGTTATCTTCAGTAATATCTGTAATTTCCGCATGATCTTTTTTCTTAAATGCGATTAATTGATCAATCCCATATAACGCAACCCTACGGTAATCCCCAATAATTCGACCACGTCCATACGCATCTGGTAATCCAGTTAATAATCCTGTATGACGAGCCTTTTTCATGCCTGATGTATACGCATCAAATACACCTTGGTTATGAGTCTTCGAATAATCATTGAAGAACTTCTCAAATTCAGGCTTCATTTGTCTACCATAAACTTCTAAGATTTTCGATGCTAATTTAATTCCACCATAAGGATTAATAATACGCTTTAGTGGTGCATCTGTTTGTAAACCAACAATAGATTCATTTTCTCTGATTATATAACCAGGTTTAAAACTGTTTACGCCAGAAATAGAATCCATTTCTATATCTAAAACGCCTAAACGTCTTTCTTCTAATAATAGCTCTTCACAACGTTCCCAAACTTTTGCTGTATTCTTAGAAATAGGTGCTAAAAACGCATCATCTCCTGAATAAGTCGTGAAATTTAAACGAATAAAATCTTCTACATCAATATCTTTCTGCCAATAGCCTTCTTTAAAATTTTCCCATGCTTTTTCCATAGAACACTCCTTTATTGACTAAACATACGTATTCTACCATAGTGACTTACATCACAGTAGTATTATTATCTTGTTTTTTTGATGTAAGCGCTTATATCTTAAAAGTTTCATCTTTCTCTCTTTTCTAACAATATTGCGTCAGTTTTGCGTAACATTTTTAATTCGAATACTCTATACTAAAACTATGAACATGATCTATCTAGCGGAAGATGAAACCGCAATTCGTGAAACAATTATAAGCTTTCTAAGTTCTGAAGGTTACCAAGTTATTGGGTTTGAGAACGGAGATGCTTTGTATGATCAATTTACTAAACAATCCTGTGATTTGGTTATTTTAGATGTGAATATGCCAGGTAATAATGGTTTTGAGATTACCAAGAAAATTAGACAAAATAGTATTGTGCCTATTTTACTTCTAACTGCTCGTGATAGTGATTTAGATTATGCGACAGGAATTAATCTAGGAAGTGATGATTATTTCACTAAACCCTTTAGTGCTATCGCATTAGTTATGCGTGTTAAAGCGTTATTGCGTCGTGTCGAGATGGATCAAAAAGCGAATGATTCAAATCCAAAAGAAATAGATCAGAATGGTGACTTAAGTATTAATCGCAAAACACTCGAAGTAAAGATTAATGACCAAACGATTGATCTTACTCCAATGGAATATCAAGTATTGTGTTACTTTTTTGATCATAAAGAAAAAGCAATTTCGCGTGATGAATTGCTTAACAATGTTTGGGGCTATAGTAAAGAAGTTGAAACGCGAGCTTGTGATGATACGATACGACGTTTAAGAAAGAAATTAGAACATAGTCAAGTTCAGATTGAAACGATATGGGGCTTTGGCTTTAAATTAGGAATGAAATAATGATTAAGAAACCAATATCCATTAAATTTAGATTTATGTCATATATCACCGTTGTACTAATCGGTGTTTTTATCATAATTACTTATACATTTAATACCGTATTTACCCAATACATTGAATCCAACGCAACAAAAGCACTTGAATACAATCGAAGCTTTATTATAGGTGAAGATGATGGTCCGCGCCAACATGAGTTTAGTAATCAAACGCAGTTAATTGTGATCAATTCTAATTATCAAATCATTGAAGATCGACCAATTCCAAATCTACCGAATACTGATCCTAAAATATCAATTGTCCAAGCAATTAAAGATAGTGAAATAAGTTTAGATACACAATCCATTGAACAAATCTTAGTGAATGATCAGCCTGTATATTTCACTGTTGTGACAAGTGATAAAACGCCTGGTTATTATCTTATTTTCTACATTCAAATGGATTCTCTTACGTCATTCCAAGACAATGTAACATATGCATTATGGATAATTATGTTTATTGTATTAGGATTAGCTCTTATTACAATGAACTTCATGACAAACTCGATTGTTAAACCAATTAAAGCCGTTCAAAAGTTTGCACATCGGATTGGGGAAGGTGATACATCGAATGAATATGTACATTATCCTGACTTAGAAATTAACCAACTAAATAACTCTATGAATGATATGGTTAATAAACTCAACGCGCAAGACGAGTCACAACGATCATTCTTCCAAAATGTATCACATGAATTAAGAACACCCCTTCAAATCATAAAATCACAAACAGAAGCTGTCCAAGTAGGATTGTCTCCAATAGAAACTGCTGCTCAAACCATTCACAATGAAGTTGATCATCTAAGCCAACTTGTGGATGACATTCTGGTCCTTTCTCGATTAGAAAGTAAAAGTAATGAGTTGATTAAATCAAAAAATGATCTACGTGAAACCATTAGCTCTACAAGTGAGCGATACCGTAGTTTAGCAATCCAAAAGAATATTGAATTTATCTATGAATTTGATTCAAAACCAGTTTATTTTGATTATAATGAATCGTCGATGGAAAAAGTTATTTCTAATTTATTAAGTAATGCGCTAAGATATGCGAATCATACCATCACATTACGTTGTACGAGCCAAAATGATTGGATACTACTCGAAATTGAAGATGATGGAGATGGTATACTTGAAGAAAATATCCCTTATTTATTTGATCGTTTCTATAAGGATAAAACAGGTCAATATGGGATAGGATTAAGTATTGTTCAATCCATCATTCAATCCTACAATGGACATATTGATGTTAAATCGAAACCCAGAAAAACGAGTTTCACCATATTACTCTATCCAAACAACCCAGCTTAACTGGGTTTTTATTTGCGTCAATCTTGCGACATATTTCTATCGTTTTACAGTAAGAACAAATTCTAAACTTTTTCTATACTTAGTGTAGGAGGTAAGAAATATGACACATATACTTCGTAATGAATTGAAATATGAAATTCCATTAAACGAGAAGAACAACTTAATTGAACGTTTAAATCCGGTATTAAAACTTGATCCTCATTCATCTTATGATGGTTACTTAGTAAAGAGTTTGTACTTTGATGATTACTTTGAAACAGCGTTAAATGACAATTTAGAAGGCAATCAAATCAGACATAAATATCGTATCCGATTTTACAACTCAAATACTTCATATATCTGTTTAGAGAAGAAAATCAAAGTACTAAATAAAGGATATAAAGAAAGTGTTTGTATCAGTGAAGATGAAGTTAGAAAGATACTAAGTGGCTCATATGAATGGATGTTGGAAAAACAGAACCATTTACTATTGGAGTTATATACCGAGATAAGAAACAATGGATTAAGACCAAAAACAATTATTGTCTATCAAAGAATTCCCTACTTATTTCAAGCAGGAAATATACGTATAACACTTGATTTCAATATCCATTCCACCAATCAAATTGAACATTTCCTTGATATGAATAAATCATTTGTTCCCCACATTCAAGATCGTTGTTTATTAGAAATAAAGTATGATGCGTTCATTCCGGACTTTATTAAACAACTCATTCAGTTACCTCAATCGAATTGGATATCCCATTCAAAATATGTTCAAAGTCGACTCATACAAAAACGTTAGGAGATTAAAGTATGACATTCAGTGAAATTTTTAAGAATAACTTCTTAGAACAAATGAGTGAATTCTCAATGATTGATTCACTTATTGCATTAGGCGCAGCCTTCTTATTAGGTTTATTAATTTATACCTTATATAAACGAACATTTAAAGGTGTTATGTATTCAGAATCATTTAACCTTTCATTAATCTTATTAACCCTTCTTACAACATTTATTATACTGGCAGTCACATCCAATGTAGTGTTATCTCTTGGAATGGTCGGAGCA
>DASSDQ010000085.1:0-6326 GCA_035697025.1 Erysipelotrichaceae bacterium
TAATGCTCTCGCAATAGCGAGTGAAGTGATAAGTAAACTTGGTTGAGTATAGTATGTTTGATCAAGTAATTCCTTTGGTCCGTTGAAACAAACATCTTTGACATCAAAATCCAATTTAACTGAATCAAATAGTTCTTTCGAACTTTGATAATTTGAGTAAACATCAAGTCCCATACCAACTGTTTGTGAACCTTGTCCAACAAATAAAAATCCTATTTTCATTGGTAAATCTCCTTATTTGGGAATAATTCATCAATTAATTCTGATACATGTATAATCGATTTATTACGATATCCATTTGTACCTGTAAAGACTAATCCTTCACTTATATTCCCTTTTACTGCTTGAATTAGCGCTTCGGTTATGCAATAAGGAGTTGTGGCAGGATTACATGGTTTTAAACAGTTGTAACAATGTCTTACTTTAACTTTTTCTTCATTCATTAACTTTGTGACTAATTCATTATCAATAGCACGTCCAGGATATCCTGATGGGCTAATTACATAACGGATATCTGATTCTTTTGCTTGAATAAAATACTCTTTATATTTTAAATCTGCATCACATTCAAACGTTGTGATAAAACGAGTAGCCATTTGAACACCTGTTGCGCCAAGTTCTATAAATCGCTCTATATCTTCGCTTGTATATATACCACCCGCAACAAATATTGGGAAATCCCATTGATTATCCTTTAATGCTTGTAATACATCACTCAAGATATTTTCTAAAGTTGGAAATGTATTATTGTTTAATTGATCCCAAGAGAAACCCAAATGACCTCCCGCTAGGGGACCTTCAATAATAACAAGATCAGGTAAACGATTCGCTCGACTAATCCAACGTTTAACCAGTAATACCATCGCTTTAGCACTCGAAACAATAGGTGCTAAAGCGATATCAGGATTTAGTGATAATGTTGGTAATTCTAACGGTAAACCAGCTCCACTAATAATGACATCAACATCCATTTCAGAGATTGCCTTAGTATAAATATCATAGTGTTCAGCCGCAACCATAATATTTACACCTAACAATCCATTACCATTTGATATTTCACGAGCCTTAGAGATTTCTTGACGAAGTGCTCTTAAGTTTGCTTCTATCGTATTCTGTTTAAAATCAGGTTCACGATATCCAGGTTGTGCTGCAGAGATAACCCCTAAGCCACCTTCTTTCATTACATGTCCTGCTAAATTTCCTAATGAAACACCAATGCCCATACCACCTTGAATTAAGGGTAAGTTTAGTGTTTTATTACGAATTTGTATCTTACCCATTATTTACTCCAAGTTTTGACTGAAGTTTAATATTATGTTTTTGAGCATCTTGAACCATATTTTCGAATATTTCACTCAAAGGTTTTGTTTCTTTAATCATACCAGCAATCTGTCCCATCATAAGTGAACCGTTTTCTATATCACCATCAAACACAGCTTTGCGAAGTGATCCAAGAGTAAGTTTTTCTAACTCTTCACGATCAGCACCTTCTTTTTCAAGCTTTAAGTAATTTTGACTCATACGATTCTTTTTGATACGCACCGGTGCAGAAACACTTCTACCTGTTACAACAGTATCCGTATCACGGGCATTGATAACTGCTGTTTTATAGTTATCATGGATTGGGCATTCATCTGCGACTAATAGACATGTTCCAACTTGAACACCAATTGCACCAAGTGCAAGTGCCGCAACATATCCTCTACCATCCGCAATCCCACCAGCCGCAATAACAGGAAGTTTGACTGCATCTACAACTTGAGGTACGAGTACCATCGTTGTTAATTCACCAACATGTCCACCAGCTTCTGTTCCTTCAACAATTATGAAATCAGCTCCTGCTTGTTCCATACGAATCGCTAGTGCGACAGTTGGTACAATTGGCGCAACGAATATCCCATTTTGTTTTAATTTCTCAATATATTTGCCAGGGTTACCAGCACCCGTTGTTACTACTTTTGGTTTAAGTTCACAAATAACTTCCATAATCGCATCACTATTTGGATTCATTAACATAACATTTACCGCAAAAGGTTTATCCGTTAATGAGCGACATTCTAATATTGCTGCTCGCGCTTGTTCCGCATTCATTGCGCCAGTTCCAATTACACCTAATGCACCACTATTAGAAACAGCAGCCGCGAATTTAGCAGTCGCGATATTTGCCATTGCACCTTGAATAATCGGATATTTAATTTGTAATATTTGATCTAACATAATTTTCTCCTTCAGCTGATATAGTAGCTGCTAGCCCAGGTTAATCCTGCCCCAAATCCAACTAAGATAATCTTTTGGTCCTTTTTAAGGTATCCCTTTTCTTTCATATTCGCTAATGCGATAGGAATACTAGCGGATGATGTATTTCCATATTCATTTAGATTAATAAAGAATTTTTCTATATTTATATTAAGTTTTGATGCAACATGATGAATGATACGACTATTTGCTTGATGGGGTACAATCCAATCAATCTCATTGAGTTCAAGATTTTCTTGTTTACATAGTTCCAATATGGCATCTTCCATTGCTTTAACCGCAAATCTGAAGACTGCTTGACCTTTCATATGCAGGAACATTGATTGCTTAACATCACGCGTATAATTCGTGTTTAGAGATAGTCCATCTGTTGTTAGCACTTCATCTAAATCACCCATACTTCGACTGTAATGGCTCATGATAGAGTGATTTGTTGATTGACCTAACACAACAGCACCAGCTCCATCACCAAACAAAATACACGTAGTACGATCATTGAAATCTAGTATTTTACTTAATGTTTCAGATCCAATCACAAGAGCATTTTTCGCGAATCCACTTTGGATCATTGCTTGTGCAGACTGTAGTGCAATAAGAAACCCACTACATGCAGCATTTACATCAAACGCTAAACATTTCTGATGATTCAATCCAAGTTTCGCTTGAATTAGATTTGCCGTAGATGGCATCATCGCATCTGGTGTAATCGTCGCGACAATAATCAAATCGATTTCGTTAGAATTGATTGATGCGTCTAAGATTGCCATTTGTGCAGCTTTTACACCTAAATCAGATGTATTATCCACCGTACTAAAGTATCGTTGTTCAATCCCTGTTCTCTCTTTAATCCATTCATCTGATGTATCTACAATTTTCATTAAATCGGTATTTGTTACACATTTATCAGCTTTACAATACCCATATCCTTTTATTTCAACTGTTACACTCATAGTTTAGAACCAATTCTTCTAAACTTTTCATAGCGTTGATCGAGTAGATGATTAAGTTTTAATTTGTTTAATTTCGATAAATCAGAACGTATTTTATCTTTAATGAACGAAATACTATAACTTAAATTATTCTCAAACCCTTCTTCAGCTTCCGGAACAATCCAATCTACGATTTGATTATCAAACAAATCATCCGCAGTACATTCCATCAACTCAGCTGCTTCTTTAACTCTCGATTCATCTTTCCATAAAATACTCGCAAATCCTTCGGGTGAGAGAATCGAATAAATCGCATTCTCAAACATATAGATACGATCCGCAACACTTAATGCAAGAGCACCACCACTTCCGCCTTCAGATAAAACAATCGTAATAACAGGTGTTTTAATCTGTGAAAAGAACTGTAAGCTCTTTGCGATTGCTTCAGCTTGCCCACGTTCTTCTGCCATTTGACCTGGATATGCACCCGCTGTATCAACAATCGTTATAATCGGACGTTTGAATTTCTCAGCTTGTTGAGCTAAACGTAATGCTTTACGATACCCTTCAGGATGCAACATTCCAAAGTTACAACTCATATTTTCTTCTAAAGTACGACCTTTAGATTGCGCCAAAACCGTAACAGCTTGTCCTTCAAACATCGCAATACCACCTACAAGTGCTCGATCGTCTCCAAAATGACGATCACCTGAACACTCAAAAAAGTGATCAAAAAGCAACGGAATGATATCCAAAGATTTAGGTCTATTTTGTTTACGAGCTGTAGTAACACGATCCCATGCGCTTATTTTATTCATACTTTATTCTCCTGGTGAAACATTAAACATTGAGCAATTTTAACTCGCAAATCTTTACGATGAACAATTTGATCAACGAATCCTTTTTTATGTAAGAATTCAGATGTTTGAAAATCATCCGGCAATTGTTCTTTTACTGTTTTTTCAATAACGCGTCTACCCGCAAATCCAATCAATGCTTGTGGTTCAGCCAAGATAATATCACCTAGCATCGCAAAACTCGCACTAACGCCACCCGTTGTAGGATGAGTTAGAACCGTTAAATAAAAACCACCAGCTTGATTAAAACGCTCAAGTGCTGCACTCGTTTTAGCCATCTGCATTAAAGAAATAATTCCTTCTTGCATACGAGCTCCACCAGACGCAGTAAATATAATTAATGGATATTTTCTACGCGTTGCTAATTCGATAATTCGCGTAATTTTTTCTCCTACGATTTGTCCCATACTCCCCATCATGAAACGTGAGTCCATAATCGCTACCGCAACTTTTATATCATTTACTTTGGCAGTACCGACAACAACAGCTTCATTAAGATTGGTATCTTTTTGATAACGTGTAAGTTTATTTAGATAATCAGGAAAACTATTTAATCCCGTACTTGTCGCATTTGCATAAACTTCATAGAAACTCGATGGATCAAACACAGTCTCAACACGTTGATATGCAGACAACGGAAAATGATAATCACATTGCGGACAAACGGATAAATGTTTCTTTATCTCGTTGGTTTCAATTGCTTTATTGCATTTTGGACATACCACAAAATCTAATTCTTTTTCACTTATTTTTATTGTCTTTGGTTTAGAGAAGATAGCTTGAAACAAGTTCAATCGTTCTCTACGTTTATCAAAGTGCTGGTTCACGTTCGTTTAGCTCCTTTATCCAATCATTGGCAAATTGAGTTGTATAACGACCTGTCACAAAATTTGAATTAAACATCGTTAAGTAACAAAACTCTAAATTATTTTCAACACCTTCTACAATAAATTCTTCTAAGGCTGAACGCATACGTTTAATCGCATTTAAGCGCGTACTACCCGTTGTAATTAGCTTAGCCATCATTGAATCATAGAATGGTGGTATCTCATATCCACTGTAAAGTGCACTATCAATCCGTACATCTTTACCACCTGGCGCATGATAAAAAGTAATTTTACCTACTGAAGGTTTAAAATCATTACGATAATCTTCAGCGATGATACGACATTCAATCGCATGCCCATTTATTTTCACATCTTTTTGTTTAATCGATAATTTCTGTTTATCTGCAGAACGAATCATATGTTTTACAATATCAACACCTGTAATCATTTCAGTTACAGGATGTTCTACTTGAATTCTTGTATTCATTTCCATGAAATAGAATTTTGACTCTTCATCCATTAAAAACTCAATCGTCCCAACACTGTCGTATTTAACTGCTTTAGCAGCTGTAACCGCAGCTTGGCAGATTGAATTACGTGTTTCTTGACTTAAGCCATGACACGGTGCTTCTTCAATCATTTTTTGATGTCTTCTTTGAAATGAACAATCTCTTTCATAGAGATGAATCACATTACCAAATTGATCCGCTACAATCTGAACTTCGATATGTTTAGCATTAACGAACAATTTTTCCATATAAAGCGAATCATCATTAAAATAATTCTTCGCTTCTTGACGTAATACGTTATAGGCACGTAAGAAAGATTCATCATCTTCTATCATACGTATCCCTTTACCACCGCCACCGGCCGCAGCTTTTAAGATGATCGGATACCCAATCGCTTGTGCTTGTTTCAACCCTTCTTCGATATTTGGAATAGGTTCAAGTGAGCCTGGTATAATCGGTACTCCAGCATTAAACATCGTATTTCTGGCATTAATTTTATTACCCATAAGATCGATTACATCCGCATTTGGACCAATAAAAATAAGTCCACACGCTGTAACTAAACGCGCAAATGATGCATTTTCTGCAAGAAAACCAAAACCAGGATGAATTGCGTCCACATTAAGTGCAAGTGCTGCAGAAAGAATATTATTAATGTTTAAATAACTGTCTTTACTATTTGGTTCACCTACACAAACTGATTCATCCGCAAGTTGAACATGTAATGCATTTTTATCTGCCGTAGAGTAAATCGCAACTGTTTTAATACCCATGTCTTTACACGCACGAATAATTCTTACAGCGATCTCACCACGATTAGCAATTAAACACTTTTGAATCATACCTCTTCCTCAATCAAAACAATGTCTTGATTGAATTCAACCATTTTTCCGTTTATCGCCTTTATTTCTTTAACAACGCCATTACGATCCGCTTTAATTTCGTTCA
>DASSDQ010000086.1:0-4233 GCA_035697025.1 Erysipelotrichaceae bacterium
TCGAAACATTCTACAAGCGTATAAATTGAATGAGAATTTTACCAACAAACCAAAATTTAGTTCGTTCTTAAATATGAGCGAAACTACAGGTAAAAAACTATTAAGTTCATTTGAACAATTCTATGCGAAAATCTCATTGTCCGAAGTGTTTAAATTCTTAATACTTGTCATACTATCATTTGGATTAGTCGCAATTCTAAAATTTCCATTTATGTTATTTAAGAGTATCTCATTGTGGTTTATGGAAATTATATTTGGATATAGATTCGTGGACGTTATCGATGGCATTTGGAGTTTTGTGGTTAATGGAGCGTATTATCTCAGTTCAATCCTGTTAATCATTAGTGTTGTGCATTTTGGTCAACAACGTTACCTTCAAATCACTCACCAAAGTCAATCATTCAAAAAGAAGGGTGTTAAAACGAATGATGAAGATGTAGTGATACAAGATGTGAATGATGAATTAACTGAAGAAACTGAAGTAAAGGTTGAAGAGGTAATTAGAAAAGATTCACCAAACGTTAAACCGATTAAACAACGAAATGGTTTCAGTAATTTTATTCATCAAACAGTTAACCTATTCTACCTATGTATACTATGGTCATTACGCTTACTAATACTTGCGGTTCTATTCCCAATGGTAATTGCATTAATCTTCGGATTGTTTATTTGGGGAATGTTAGTATTTCTAGTCATAACTCAAGTCCCAATTATCGGATTAACCTTCACGACTGGAATGGGATTAATCTTTGCGGGATGTATCATTATCGTAATATTTGCCTATACATTCAATATTAAACTTAAGACATGGCGTTATTCACGTATATTTACCGTAATAACAATCACTCTTATCCTTGGAGGATTTGGTTCAATCTGGTCGTTAAATGAAATAAGTCAGTTTGAATGGGTAAATGAAGATGTTAGTGAGTATAAAGAATATGAATATAACTTAAGTGACTTCGAAAAAATCGATATGACAAATACATGGGTAAGCATCGAAATTGATAATGCGTTAGAGGATCAAGTTATAATAAGTATATCTCCTGAAATAAAAAATGATGTCGTATCAAAAGTTGATCAAACCTTGTTTATTACACTCGATTCCTATTCTGAAGTAGAAGAAATCAATACATTTAGAAGAAGTATCGTCGAACAATTTGATGCGTTGAAAGAGGGTAAATTAGTCTTCCAACATAATATAGATTCAAACCAAGTTATTATACGAGTAAATGAAAAGAATCTACAACTAGTTGAAAATCGATTAGAGTATAACTAAATAAAAAAGAACAATTTATAATTGTTCTTTATTTTTGTTCAAGGAATATTTTACGTGTTACGAAATTAAAGATCATTACAATACCAGCCACAAATACTTTTGCGATTAAGTCATTCATTTTAAAGACATCGACCAAAATGTATAAACTTAACAAGTTAAGTCCTAACCCCATTACACTTAATACGACGAATATTGCGAATTCATGTGTTTTCTTTAAATCATCTTTTGATTTAAACACAAACTTCATACTCATTAAGTAATTAAAGATGAGCGATAAACTAAATGAGAAGAAACCAGCCACAAGATAATAGACAGAGAAGAAATTCGTTAAAACATAATAAATAATAAAGTCGAGGACGAAGGATAATCCGCCAACTACGACAAACTTCATAAGTTGTGCAATTAATTTTTTCATTGTATTTTTTTCACCTCTTGCATTATGTCAAAAAAATGGACATGAGTCAATTTAGAGAGTCGAAAACTGCGATAATCTTTTACTCTGGTGTATAATAATACATATGCAAAAAGACTTTATAGAAATAAAAGGGGCTCGTGTAAACAACCTCAAAAACATTGATTTAAAAATTCCACGTGACCAATTGGTAATTATGACAGGACTCTCAGGTTCTGGTAAGACATCACTTGCGTTTGATACGATATATGCGGAAGGACAAAGACGCTATGTGGAATCTTTAAGTGCGTACGCACGCCAATTCCTTGGGAATACAGAAAAACCCGATGTCGATTTAATCGAAGGATTATCCCCAAGTATAGCGATTGACCAAAAAACCACTTCAAACAATCCACGATCAACGGTCGGGACTGTGACTGAAATTTATGATTACTTACGATTAATGTATGCACGTGTAGGTACGCCATATTGTCCAAATCACAATGAACCAATTGTGGCTCAGACGATTAAACAAATGGTTGAACGTGTAATGCGTGAAGAAAACGGAACGCGAGTTCAAATATTAGCGCCGATTCTAAGACGTGAAAAAGGGACGCATAAAGATTTATTCGAGAAACTACGTAAAGATGGATTTATCCGTGTTCGTGTTGATGGTGAACTCGTTCTACTCGAAGATGAGATTAAATTAGATAAGAACAAACGACATGATATCGATTTAGTTGTGGATCGTATTATTAAACAAGATGATAGTAATGGTCGTATTCAAGACTCACTTGAAATAGCACTTAAAAAAGCAGATGGATTAGCATTAGCGATTACCAAGAACGAAGAAGTTCTTTTCTCTGCGAATTATGCATGTCCGAAATGCGGATTCTCAGTGGCAGAATTACAACCTCGATTATTTAGTTTTAACTCACCTTTAGGCGCATGTGAAACCTGTAAAGGTTTAGGTATGATCCAAATGGTAGATGTCGACTTTTTAATTCCTGATCGAAATAAATCGATTCTACAAGGTGGGATTGTTTATTATAAAAATATTCTAGATACAGAGAATATTGAGTGGCAAAACTTTAAGACACTTTGTGATCATTATAAAATTCCGATGAAAACGCCAATAAAGGATTTCACGAAGGAACAGCTTGATATCGTACTCAATGGTTCAAAAGAAGCCATTCGATATACCATAGAAACACGCTCTGGGAATAAGTATTCTAAATTTGATCGTATTGAAGGTGTTAAAGAAATGATCGAAAGACGTTTTGTGGAAACATCTTCACCAATGGCACGTGAATGGTACCAATCCTTTATGACGGATAGTGTATGTCCAACCTGTAATGGACTACGTTTAAATCCGATGGCATTGAGTGTACGAGTTGGACCTAAGAATATCCAACAATGGACACAAATGAGTGTTAAACAAGCACTTGTTTATATGAGTGGTATCGAACTTAAGCCTATGCAAAAAGAAATTGCGCATTTGGTTGTAAAAGAAATCAATGAACGTTTAACGTTCTTAAAAGACGTTGGATTAGATTACTTAACGCTTGATCGTATTGCGGGATCATTATCAGGTGGTGAAGCACAACGTATTCGTTTGGCTACACAAATTGGTTCACGATTAACTGGAGTTTTATATGTCTTAGATGAACCATCCATTGGTCTACATCAACGCGATAATATGAAACTTATCAATACCTTAAAGAATATGCGAGATTTAGGGAATACATTAATCGTCGTCGAACATGATGAAGAAACGATGATGGCAAGCGACTACATTATCGATATTGGTCCAGGAGCTGGAATTCATGGTGGTGAAGTTGTCGCGATGGGGACTCCTCAGGAAATCATTGATCATCCAACTTCTATTACAGGTCAATATTTATCCGGTCAATTAGTTAATCCATATCCTGATAAACGTCGTAAAGGGAATGGAGAGTTTATTCACATTATTGATGCATATGAAAACAACTTGAAGAAAGTAAGTGTTAAGATTCCTCTTGGCACTCTAACGGTTGTGACAGGTGTAAGTGGTAGTGGTAAATCGACGTTGGTTAATGAAGTATTAGGCCGCACTTTAGCGCATCGTTTAGGTCGTCAAAAGATTAAACCAGGTAAAGCTAAGGCAATTGAAGGATTAGAATTCATCGATAAAATGATTGAAATCGATCAAGACCCTATTGGTCGTACTCCTCGTTCAAATCCTGTCACATACACCGGTGTCTTTGATGATATCCGTGATTTATTCGCATTAACACCTGAGGCAAAAGGTCGTGGGTATGATAAAGGCCGTTTCTCGTTCAATGTAAAAGGTGGACGATGTGAAATGTGTCAAGGGGATGGCGTTAAACGTATTTCCATGCACTTCTTACCGGATGTTTATGTACCGTGTGAAGAGTGTGAAGGCAAGCGATACAATGACGAAACACTACAAGTCACATTTAAAGGTAAGTCAATCTATGATATCTTAGAGATGACAGTAGAAGAAGGCTTAGAATTCTTTGCGAATATCCATAAAATTAAGCATCGTCTTCAAACCTTATCGGAT
>DASSDQ010000087.1:0-13320 GCA_035697025.1 Erysipelotrichaceae bacterium
CCTGGTGCTATTTCAACATAGGTCAAGAAGATATCATTTGGTCTTTCTTCAGCCATTTTTTTCATATGTGGTTTATTAGAATCTTTATAGGCACTGTAACGAGTTAATATTTTTTGTTTAAGACCAAGTTTTCCACAATAAAATTCTAATGACTTCTCAATGTCTTCCACGTAGAAAGACACATGCATAATTGATTTAAATTCCATTATTATCTCCTTCAGATTTACTTCTTATCTGCCGCAAAATACAATCCAGCATCTTTTCTTACTTTAGTCATTAACTTCATGATTGTTTGTGTCTTATCAAGCAATCGATTCATATGTTCTCGATCACGATTTTTTATGATTGATTCAAATGCTTCAACTTCATACACCAAACGATTATCAAATGTTTGTACATTAAATACAGTCTTTTCTTTGTTTTGGGTTAATGTGAATGAGCGCAATCCATTTACACCTTCATTAAACTCAATCATTCCGTTTTCACCATGAATTACACCATACGGTTTACCAACGCTATCCTTCGTCGCAATCGCGCTTATTGTCATATTTGGATATTGCATATACAACAAACCGGATAGATCGATTCCATTAGGATGTAGATTCGCGAAGTATTGGCTATTCGTTGGATATCCAAATAATTCTATCGCAAAGTTAAGATGGTAGATGTTTAAATCCATAAATGCTCCACCAGAGAATTCTGGATTAAATACATTCGGTAGTTCACCAGCACGTAAGGCATTGAACTTACTCGAGTATTGGCACATGGATAATTCTGTCCATTTAATTGGTTCAATTAAATTTAGTTTTTGTTTTAATAGTTCAAGATTCGGCATAAAACGAATCGACATTGCTTCAAATAAGTAACATCCTTTTTCGTTTGCCATATTTATTAATTGTTCAGATTCGTCGTCGGTAGAACAGAATGGTTTCTCAACAATCGCATTCTTGCCTGCGTTTAAAACATCTATGGTTTGTGTGAAATGTAAACTATTAGGAGACGCAATATACACTGTATCTATTTCTGGATCATTTAACATCATTTGCATATCCGTGTATATTTTCGTAATTCCAAACTTATCCGCAAGTTGTTTCCCTGTTGATTCTTGGCGTGAATATACTGCGACAATCTCAACCCCATCTACTTTACGACATGCATCAATAAAACCTTCTACTATTACGCCAGTCCCAATCGTCGCGATTTTCATACTATCCCTCGATACTTTCTAGTGCTTCCTCAACAATCTTCAATATCAGAAGAACTTGTTCCTCTTTTACAATCAATTCAGCTTTATGATTAATCACATCATATAGATTATCGTATATTTTCCCATATTCCGTAATCTCAGTAGGTACTTTTTCAGTAATATCTTTTAAATCTTGATTGATATAGGATAATGTACCCCAATTGGTTTCAGGTTCTACATCAAATGAAACAGTTAAAGGTTCTGGTGTTTTATGCGCAGACAAATGTCCTTGTGTATTCTTTATAAAACTACCACGTGTTCCATGCGCAATGAATTTAGGAAAATCGATTTTAGCACACACACTACATTTTACTGTGAATTTCATTTTCCCATAGAAGAAGTCGATATCGATGTCATCATCCCCATTCTCAGTGAGTACTGCGCGTACATCATAGTGAATACGATCCGGTTTACCAAAGAGTGAAACCATTTGATCAATTGGATGAATCGCTAATCCTGCAATCATTCCTCTTCCACCTGGTCCTTTTTGTGCACCAAATCTAAAGTAGTGATAATGTGATTGAATTTCTACGATATCTCCAAGCACTTTAGAATCTACGATCTTTTTAAGCGTCAAGAAATCCGCATCGAATCGACGATTATTATTGCATGTCACGATTAAGCCTTTTGATCGACCTAAATCATATACCTCTTGTGCTTCTTGAACACTACGTGCAAATGGTTTCTCAACTAATACATGTTTGTTCGCATTGAGCGCAGCTTTTGCGTACATTGCGTGAGTATCGTTACCAGTATTAATTGATATCAAGTCAATTTCAAGATCATTAAGAATATCATCTAGATTTGATGTAAACGTAATGTTTGGATAACACGCTTCACGATCCATTTCACCGGGTAAATCACGATCTTCTTGACGACGATAAACAGATTTTACGTATATATATTCACGATCTTTGATAAATGGTAAATGGTAGCGAATAACACTATTTCCAAATCCAATGTATGCGACAGTTAACATAACAATTCCTCCTCGTATGTTTACATAAAGTTTTAGGGGAAGATTTCAGTTCTTCCCCTAATCCACATTATTCTCTATTCTTTTTCAGCTGCGATCCGGGCAAGTTCGCGCTTTTCGTATAAACGCCAGAATGGTAAGTAGATAAAGTAACCAATGACGACATTTAAGGCAATAATGATCACCCACTTCCAATCCCCAGATGCTAATGGCCCGAGAAGGAATGGAGGAGTAGCCCATGGTAGATTCGCAAAGAATCGACCAACAAATCCAATCATGACCGCTAAATAACTTACTATTGAACCAATAACTGTAGATAACATGAATGGGATGAATAGGATTGGATTAAGTGCTAATGGAAGTCCAAACATAATTGGTTCAATGATGGTGAATATACCAGCAGGTAGTGCTGTCCAGAATAATGTTTTGTGTCCTGGAACTTTAGAGAACCATAAGAAGATAAATAGTGGCCAAACAGTTGACGTCCAAACATTCATACGTTGAAGTTGAGGCGTCCAAATATAAGGCATTGGTAATCCAGCTGCGACTGCTTCGGCATTTGCCGCAACAGTCATCGAAGTAAATGGACCAGTAATAACCCCAACCATACTATCCCCATGAACACCCGCTGCCCAGAAGAGGTTACCAAGTGTCGTTGAGAAGGTATACATGAAGATGTTATCAGCTGCTTTAAATAATGGTTCGATTAATGTGAACAACCAAGCTGTGAAATCAAAACCGATTAATGTACGTAATCCCCACGCTAGAATAAATACAACTGTGTAAGGAATAAGTGCTGTGAATGAAGCTGCTATCATTGGTGGAACACCATCTGGCATCTTTACGACAACACCTGAATCGACAACAAGTTTATAAATTCTTACTGATAATAATCCAACTAAAATAGCTACGAATAAACCTTTTGCGCCAAAGTAATCGACAGAGATTCCTCCGATAGAGAATGGAATTGCAGTACCAGCCGCATCATTAACTGAACCCGTTAAAGTTGTTGAGTTTGTTGTGATTAAGAAGAATGTAGCCAAAGACAAGAGGGCGGCACTTGTTTGGTTGACATCAATCTTACGCGCATACGCCATACCGATGGTTAGTGATGCGTATAACCCAAGGAAACTCATCGTTAAGTTAAACATAACCAAGAAACTTCCAGCATACGGTGTTAAGAACGGCAATAATGGAGTCGCTTCACCTGTACCTGTTGCGATCCAAGGTAATGCTAGAACAGATAATACTAAGAACATAGACCCGATGATGACAGGAGACATAATCCCTACCATACCTTCTTGTAGGGCAGAAACCCAAGGAATGGATGCGAAATTCGCCATTGGTTCCGCAATCTTCATCGTGAAGTCCGTCAACGAATCAAAGAAACTCTTTTTTTCAGACACTAATTTTTCCTCCTTTAAGTGTTAAAATATGCAAATTATGAATTAAACAACTTCGCCCATGCGTGAATAATATCCTCCAAAATTAAGTGATATTATAAACTATGCATATCCTATCAATTCATACTCTATGAGACAATAAAACAGGTGTTAAACAACACATTATTTCAGTGATTAAATTCGAAACCCTTGTTTATTGAAATATCATTTCAAAGAGCACTATTATTCTGTATAATATGGCTAACTATGTTACTCCATAAAATCCGTGAACAACTTAATTTCACGCCAATTGATAAATCGATTGGTAATTATATTCTCAAAAACCCAGAAGCGGTTTTATCATGTAATGCTCATGAACTAGCGATTTTAACTTATACCTCTCCTTCTGCAGTCGTACGTTTTTGTAAGAAACTCAACACAAAAGGTTATCCTGATTTTAGATATCAATACATTGAAGAACATTATGAAAACAAGCTGTTATCAAATTATGAATTATCTCCAAACAGAAGTTTGTCTGAAAACATGAGCACTTTAGCACAACGATATGAGACTATCGCGAAAAATTCTGTAGATCGACTAAACAAATCTACCTTAGCTCAAGTTGTACATTTACTCAGAAACTGCGAATATGTTGATTTTTATGCGAATGGTTTAAATTATGGCATTGCTCTTGCGGCATGTGAAAGACTAAGTGTTCTAGGTTATCACGCACAGGTACAACTTGGAATCAATCGACATTATATTGCGATGATGTCCAAACAAAAGCGTGAAAAGACTTTGACTTTTTTGATTTCGCATTCTGGAGAGAATGAAGCTGTAATTGATGCCGCAAAATGCATAAATGGCGAAAAGATGACTATGGTATTTCTTGGTCGCCCAAATAATGAACTTCAAAAAATCGCAAATTATCATCTATATTGGGAAAATGATCATTTAGATTCTATGTTTGATAATTTATCTTATCCAGTTTCTCTTCTATTTATTTTAGATTTGTTGTATGTACTTGTTGCTTTTGATAAAGAAGTAAAATATCTAGAAAAGTATTAAAAAATGGACTAAATTAAGTCCATTTTCTTATTTCATGAATGCTTCAATTTCTTCTACTGTTTTTAAGATACTAGAGGATAAATTAATCGCACCTGTTTCAGTCACTAACACATCATCCTCAATACGAACACCAATCATTTCTTTTTCAGAATACAATCCAGGTTCTACAGTAATTACCATTCCTGGTTTCAAGACTGCGCCTTCTACCAAACCAACATCATGTGTGTCTAAACCTAATGAATGACTCACACCATGATAATAAACTTGGTCAACTTGATCAGCGTTCTCAATAATATTCGCTAATACACATTCATCTTTATATACAGCTCGTACAATCTCATTAAGTTGAATTAATGTAACACCAGGTTTAATTGCTTTAATCACTTCTTCTTGAGCTTTAAGGACGATGTTATAGAATGTTTTTTGACGTTCGGTAAATTTACCACTTACTGGGAAAGTACGCGAGATATCCGCACAATAATGATTAACACTTGCGCCTAAATCAAATAATACAAGTTCATTTTCAGCTAATGGCTTTTGGTTTGTGACATAGTGTAACACTGTCGCATCTTTTCCACTCGCAGCAATCGTATCAAACGCCAAGGTACTATTGTGTAATGCACATTGGTACTCAAAATCTGCAGCTGATTGATATTCAAAACGTCCAGGTTTTAAGTTCTTAAGAATTGATTCAATGCCTACACGCGTAACTTCTATCGCTTGTTTCATTTCTTCAATTTCTTCATCACTCTTAATCGTTCTTAATCCACTAATCTTTTGATTAATGTTAATGACTTTTAGATGTGGATACGTTTCATTTAATTGTTTAGTGAACTTCTCCGCTTCATTCATTCTTTGTTTAAACCCATCACGTTCGCTATCGACATAAATTGTATCGACATGATTACGTGCTAAAGTGCGTGTAAAGATACTTTCAAATTGAGACAAAGGATAGACAATGAACACACCACTTTGATGAACAGCTTCGTCTTTAGTGAGTGATTTCCCAACCCATTTTTCTTCTAATGGATTATAGTCTTTGATAAACAATATCTCTTTACTGACATTTTCTGTATTGATATAAACATAGATAAGTGAATCTTCATCACAATTCGTTAAGTAATAGAAGTTACGATTAACTTCGAATGGATAATGACTATCCGCTGATTTCTTAACTAAATCACCTGAGAAAAGGACAGTTATACTTCCCTTAACATTTTCTTTTAATAATTCATTTCTACGATTAATAATATTTTCTCTTTTCATAGGGCTCCTTAATATCTTGGGAAGAATATTTTATTTTCTGTTTTTTGTTTACCAAATACAATTGCACTAACAATCACAGATACTTGTGATAGTTCTTTAATGGTTTTATCTGGCATTAGTATCATAATCTGGCTATCATCTTCACTGTATGGTGAATATGGACGTTTTTCAGCTTTATCAAGATAGAGATAATATTCAGGATTATATCCATGATCAATTAATTCTTGTTTCTTAATATCGTAGTCGTTCGAAGTTAATACATCTTCATAATCAAACAGTTTACGTTCAATGATACGTTGAGCTAAATCACTAAGTATTGGGTCTTCATCATCTTGTGCACATTGGAAACCATAGAAACACGATGTTTCATCTAATTTATAGTGGTCTTTTATACTAATCGGTTGGTTCGTTGCGATAAAACTAAACATTGGATAACGCGTAATATAATCCGAATTTAATTTCATACAGTCTTTTAAGCGATTAAAGAACGCGTATAGTATCGCTTCTATACTCCGTGATGTTGGATGATAATACACTTGCCAATACATATGATAACGAGCCATGATGTAATCTTCTACTGAATGTACTCCACTCTCTTTAATAACGAGCTGATTATTTACAACTCTTAATGTTCTAAGAATACGTTCTAAATCAAAGTGTCCATAACTTGTGCCGGTAAAATACGCATCTCTTAATAGATAATCCATACGATCCGCATCCAACTGACTGCTTATCATACGTATTAAAACTTTATTCGGATGAGTATGATTTAATATAGAAGCTATTTGTTCAGGCAAATGTTCATCATATTTAACTAGAATTGAATGAATATCACTGTCTTCTAATAGGATTCGCCCACTCATGACTTCATGATTTGGAGTTAATATCGATTCAAAGAAATGCGAGAATGGACCATGTCCTAGATCATGACATAACCCAGCTAACATTATCGTTATTTTCTCATACTCATCAAGATAGGTATCTAATCCTTTAACTTCATAAACCATTCTACGAATAATCTCATATACTCCAAGTGAATGTGAGAAACGACTATGTTCTGCGGTATGGTAAACCTGATATGATGTGCCCATTTGATGGATACGACGTAAACGTTGAAATTCTTTTGAATTAATCACATCCCAAATAACTTGATAATCCACATGAATGTACTCATGAATAGGATCACGCATTACTTTTTGTTCATTACATTTTAGATTAATCATGATTGACCTCAACCAACAAGCATACAGCTTGTGCCATTACACCTTCTTCACGACCGACAAATCCAAGTTTCTCTCCTCGCGTTGCCTTAAGGTTTAATTGATTGTCTTCTATTTCAAGAATACGTGTCAGTATTTCTTTCATTTTAGGGATATGAGGCGCAATCTTTGGTTTCTCTATCAAGATTATCGAGTCGATATTCCCTACTCGATAGTTTAATTGTTTCATTTTTTGTACTACTTCTTTTAGAATTTTAAGTGAATCTATCCCTTTATAACGCTCATCATTATCCGGGAAATGTTTCCCTAAATCACCAAGAGCTAACGCTCCAAGGATTGACTCCGCAATCGCATGAACGAGTGCGTCCGCATCAGAATGACCATCACATCCTGATGGATGTTCAATATGAACACCCCCTAAAATGAGAGGTCTGCCTAATTTTAATGGATGTATATCTGTAGATTGTCCGATTCGTATCATAGAATTATTATATCATTCTTACTCTGAATTGTTTGAATATAAAATCTTAAGGTTTAAAGGATGAATGTATATTATAATCTAGTAGATTAAAGGAAAAATTCATGAAAAATAAATTAACAATTTTATCGATTATCATTATTACTCTCTTATTGAACGGTTGTGCTATTAAACCAGAAGTCACAATCACAGAGTATTTTACTGACTTACAAACCACTCTATCAACAGATTTCAAATCTCTCTCTATCGAGAAGTATTTTGATAGTGAAGTCGTCCTTTCAGATAATGATCAATCACTTAATTATGATAGTGGTGAATCCAATGAGATGACTGAACGTTATATCGAACTCTTTCAAGGATTTGAGTATACGATTAAAGATACGGTTATAAATGGAGATTCTGCTACGGTAAATGTTGAGATATTAACATACCCTATGGGTGAGCTCTTATCAAACTACATGACTCAATTGATGTCTAAAGTCTTCGAATGGGCATTCTCTGGATTATCTGAAGAAGAAATGACGCAAAAAATGACTGGATTGTTTATTGAATTATCTGACAACTTAGAAAAGACTTATACAAATACAGTCCCTGTGTATCTTGTTAAAGTTGAAGGCAAATGGTTATTAGCTGGTGGTGAAGCGAATTACGCATTATTCAATGCATTAACAGGTGGCATGATTGATTTTGCGAAACAATTTCAAAACGATATGAAGCCATTAGAAACAGAAATAAAATAATATTCCTATATAAATAGTTCACCATTAAATTTTGATTATTCGCATAAATAGTGATATATATTGTATATAAATAGTTGAATGTTTAAATGGATGTAAAGATTGTCTAACTTAATTTGGACGCTTTGGTTAGACATGAACGAATAGCGTAACCGGCCATAAGGTCGGTTTTTTGTTTATTTAGGAGGTGAAATCTTTAATCAAATACGATATTTATAATTCTGATAATAAAACTCATGAAAGGAAAACAATAATCATGAAGAAAACATCAAAGATTGGATTAGTATTGATTATGGTTTTAACATTTGTTTTTACATCACCAATCACTGTTTCTGCTAAACCAATCGATAATGGAAAGTATTATTTCGCTATAATTCACGCTACTTCATTATGGCAAGATGATACGAGTACCTTTTGGGATTTCATTTTTTACGACTATTTCATTGAAAGCGATGACTACTTTTATGTTTATGGGTTTGATCCAGATGTTAATGAAATAATAATTAGCACAGATTTTACGAATCCAATAACATCAAATGTCAACTTTCGTAAAGGTATAGCGACTTATTCAAGTGTGAATTTAAACTTAACCGTATTATTTGATTTAAGCAATGGTGAATATACAATTAGCGGTACTCGAAGAGATGGTAACTTAACGTATGCTTACTCAGGTCCAGCAACAATCAAAGGTACAGTTATGTTCAACGGGACAACCTATACCGTTGATGGCACAATTAGTGGCGATAAGAGTGTTTTAATAAAATCTGAACATTCTATTGAAAAGTAATTAATCCAAATAATATATTTTGAAAATGTAAAGTGCTAGACAATTAAAGCTAGATTTATTAGTATATAGATACATATCTATGAAGGAGATTATATGTCAAAGTTGAAAGTAGGATTTATCTGTGTTCATAACTCATGTCGTTCGCAAATGGCAGAGGCACTATCTAAACATTTTGCGTCTGATGTGTTTGATGCGTATTCTGCAGGAACCGAGACAAAAGATCGTATTAATCAAGATGCGGTGAGATTGATTAAAGCACGCTATGGGATTGATATGGAATTAACGCAAAGTTCTAAGTTAATTGGTACACTTCCTCCACTTGATATCGTGATAACGATGGGATGTAATGTGGAATGTCCATATTTACCAAATCGTTTCCGTGAAGATTGGGGATTAGATGATCCAAGTGGTAAAGATGATGCGGAGTTCAATCGTATAATTGATATTATCGAATTTAAAGTAAAAGAACTTAAAGAAAGAATTTTAACAAATTCAATAGAATTAAGATAATGAATAAAAAAAGGGTACTGAATTGAATCAGTATCCTTTTTAGTTACTAGAATTTGATAAACTGTTCGACGTCCATCACAAATATGGTGGCGCCACCAACTTGCACTTCAACTGGGAATGTCGCAAAACGTCCAATATCATATGAAGCAGTAGATGGAACAAGTTCAGTTCTTTGTTTACTTTCTTCTTTGATTATTTCAATACATTTTTCAACACGATCAACTTCCGTCCCGATTAACATCGTTGTATTCCCAATTTTAAGGAATCCACCTGTTGTGGCTAATTTCGTAACTGCGAAGTTTTCCTTCGTTAATGCGTTTGATAAGCTGTGACTATCATCATTTGATACGACTGCGATGATTAATTTCATAATGCCACCTCCTGTTTAACTTATTATACCATTAAACATTAAATCTGAAGTGTAGGATGTCTCCATCTTTCACCAAATATTCTTTTCCTTCGATTCTAAACTTACCCGCATCTTTAACAGCTTGTTCAGAACCATATTGAATTAAATCATCATAGTGATAACATTCTGCTTTAATAAATCCTTTTTGGAAATCTGTATGAATAACACCAGCACATTCAGGTGCTTTCATTCCTTTATGGAAGGTCCATGCACGTACTTCTTGTACCCCTGCAGTGAAATAGGACCATAATCCAAGTAAGTCATAACAATGGTGAATGATCTTATCTAAACCACTTTCTTCATATCCCAAATCGGCTAAGAACATATCGCGTTCTTCATCATCTAACATGGAAAGTTCTTCTTCAATTTTAGCGCTTATCGCAATCACATCACTCTTTTCAGAATCTGCGAATGCCTTAACTTTAATGTAGAACGGATTTGTCTCTGCAGTATGAACTTCTGTTTCACTCATATTTGCGACATAAATAACTGGTTTTGCGGTCAATAAATGGAAACCATTTAAAACAGCTTGCTCATCTTTGTCCATTTCAAGTGTTCTTACACTCTTACCATTTAATAGAGCTTCATTCACTCGATTTAGGATGGATAGTTCGTATATTGCGTCTTTATCTTTAGCACGTGCTTTACGTTCAACTTTAGAAATACGATTTTCAATGGATTGTTGGTCCGCTAAGATTAGTTCTAAGTTAATAATTTCAATATCACGGATTGGGTCAACACTCCCCTCAACATGCGTAATACTATTATCTTCGAAACAACGTACAACATGTACAATCGCATCGACTTCACGAATATGGGATAAGAATTGGTTCCCTAATCCTTCTCCTTGACTTGCACCTTTTACAAGACCTGCGATATCCGTAAACTCAAAACTCGTATAAATCGTTTTCTTTGGGGTAATAATCTCCGTAATCCGATCAATTCGCTTATCTTTTACTTCCACTACACCTACATTAGGTTGAATGGTTGCGAAAGGATAATTCGCAGCTTCTACTTGCGAATGTGTTATTGCGTTAAATAATGTGGATTTACCTACGTTAGGTAATCCAACAATTCCAGCTGTTAATGACATAATTCTCCTTACTCTGTTACTTCGGCTTTTTCTACAATGCGTTTTAATTTCTTCTCGAAATCACTACGATCTAACATGATGGCAGCTCCGCACCCTAGACATTTTATCTTAATATCGGCTCCCATGCGAATAATTTTCCAATGTTTTGATTTATGACACGGATGTTCCTTCTTCATTTCTACGATATCATTTAAATCAAACGCTAGCATGTTAGTTCTCCTTTATCGATTTTTCATATGATTTAAGCGTATTCTCTAATAATGAGACAATGGTCATTGGACCCACTCCCCCAGGGACTGGTGTCATATAATCTACCTTATCCATTAAGGCTTCATAGTCCACATCCCCAACTAGTTTATCATTAACTCGATTAATTCCAACATCAATTATGGCATTAGCGTGATTTATATGATCTGGAGTAAGAAATTTATCTCTTCCGATTGCGATAACGATAATATCCGCAAGTCGTGTTAATTGTGCTAAATCCTTTGTTTTACTATGACATACCGTAACTGTCGCATTTTCATTTAAGAGTAATTGTGCAACAGGTCTTCCAACAAGTGCACTACGTCCGATAACGATAGCGTGTTTACCGCTTATTTCTATATTATAGTGATTTAGAAGTGTCATTATACCACGAGGTGTACATGGTACAAAACCATCTTGATTTGCGTATAGTTTGGCGATATTTACTGGGTGTAATCCATCCACATCTTTATTTGAATCAAGTGTTTCGATGATTAAGTTCACATCTAATTGTTTAGGAATAGGTAGTTGAACAAGGATTCCATCAACTGTGTTATCTGAATTTAATTCATTCACAACTTTTAGTACATCATGTGTTGTGACATTCGCATCCATACGATAAACAATGGATTCTATGCCTACTCTCTCACATGCTTTTTCTTTGTTTTTTACGTAGGTAACAGATGCTGGATTATCACCAATTAATAAAACAACGAGTTTTGGTTTACGATATCCTTTAGAACTATATTCAGATACATTTTCTTTTATTTTTGATTCAATTGTTAAGCTTAATGCCTTACCATCCATTTTTTGCATATGTTCCTCAGTTTTCATACCAGATTGTGACTGGTCCATCATTATGTGCTTCTATTTTCATGTCTGCTTGGAATATTCCAGTTTGAATAGGAATCCATTCACTTAAGTATTGATTGAATCGATCATAATATTCTTTAGCGACATCTGCTTTTGCGGCTTTATCGTATGAAGGACGATGACCCTTTTTTGTGTCCGCATAAAGTGTAAACTGCGATATCGATAGTATGTTTCCTTTGATGTCCATAACACTAAGATTCATTTTCCCATCTTGATCATCAAATAGTCTAGCATGGGCTAATTTCTTTGCCATACTTTTAAGATTCTCTTCATCCTCTTCTTGTTTAAATCCAACAAAGACTAATAATCCTTGTTTTATTTCTCCTGTAACTTCATTATTCACAACACATTTAGCTTTTTCGACTCTTTGACAGGTTACACGCATATTTTATCCTCATTTTTATTCTAACACCCTTAATTTAATAGTAAAATAGGAAGTAAGATGACAAACAATAAACCATTAGCTGTTAGAATACGTCCTAAACATTTATCTGAAGTAGTTGGACAGAATCACTTAACTCAAAAGACGGGTATTTTAAATCGTTTTATTGAAGAGAAACGATTAATGTCTATGATCTTTTTTGGGCCACCAGGAAGCGGAAAGACGACTGTCGCATCGATTCTAGCGAATGAGTTAAATCTACCTCTAGAACTATTTAACGCGGTAACAGGCAATAAAAAAGAGTTAGATGCGATCTTTGCGAATGCACGATTGAGTGGTCAACTTGTAATGATTGTAGATGAAGTCCATCGCTTAAATAAAGATAAACAAGATTTACTTCTTCCATATGTCGAAGATGGTAGTGTATTAATGATAGGACTAACCAGCGCAAATCCATATTTCGCGATTAATCCTGCAATACGGTCAAGATGTATCTTATGTGAGTTCAAAGCAGTTAATCCAGAATCCATGAAAATAGCGCTTGAACGAGCAATTAGTCATGAAGATAGTCAGTTAAGTATAAACTTAAATGATCAATCTCTACAATCCATTATTGATACATGTAATGGAGATGTACGGATGGCATA
>DASSDQ010000088.1:0-4122 GCA_035697025.1 Erysipelotrichaceae bacterium
ATCGATATTAATCAAAATGAAATAGTAGGCTTATTTTAAGCACTATTTGAGTTATAATACAGAGGAACTATGTCATCAATTGCGTATATAACCGATAAAAACATGATTGAATTTCATCGATTGAACGGTAACTCAACAATCAGCTTTTGGCGACCATCAGCGGGTAAACGATTTACAGATTTTAATCATGGAGATTTGTTGTTCTTCCTTGCTAAAGGAACTGAACTAAAATCTACCGGTGAAAAGGGAATTATTGGTTATGGACGTTTTCAACATAGTGTTCAACATTCGTTTAGACAAATGTGGAATCAGTATGGAAGTTTAAATGGATATGAAACAACTGAAGATTTCAAAGAAGCGATATTAAGAGTATCGAAAGATAAAATACTTCCAACAAGTTTAAGTAGTTTAATTTTAAACGAAATAGTTTTCTTTCAAGCTCCAGTATATTTAAGTGAGCTTGGTATGCGTATTTCGAATAATCTAGAAAGTTTTATCTATTTAGACAAAGATAATCCAGAAATGACAGTCAAAATACTACTCAAGGCTAATGAGATGGGTGTTGATGCGTGGTCATCTGCGGTTAGTCCCTATGCACCATCATCATCCGTATTTGATGATGATTTAGCACGGCATATCATTCAATATCGTTTAAGTAATATCCCAAATATTACTACAGAAAAAGAAACGAAGAAACAATCGAAATATCTCTTAGAATTTAGTAAAAAAGAAGATAATTTACAATGGATTGATGAGCGTAAACAAGAACTTGTTCGTTTCAATGAAAAAGGACTAGAAATTATAAGTAGTGTTTCGACCAGTAAGCATAGCTTGATGGAACGTTTGGTTTATGAATTAGGGAAATTCATGTTAATCAAACAAATGTCGCACGATATTCCAAATTTCAATCAAAAAACACTTCAATATACAGTTCTTATCGAACATGAAGTGTCGGATGAAGTTAAGCAAATGTTTGTATCAAGTGGTTTGAATTATCGATACATTAATTTAGACATTATTTAAATTTATTTAAGATAAAGCGATGGAACTTAGCCTTCGCTTTTATATTTTTAATCGAGAATTGATTTAATATTTGAATAAATCGAGAATAAGCTAATTCATCTTGAGCATTCTTAACTTCATACTCAAGTTCATAATCTTCTACATCCATATATACGTTATGGTCGATACAAAGCTCACCATATTCTTCCACAATTAAATGTCTAGTTGTATGTAATTCACCTATAAATACCCATTGTCTGTTATAACCATGTGATTTCAAGAATTCTTGGACGTCGCTTCGATAGAAATGTTCAATGGAGTTAGATGGCACAATGAAATTTACTTCTAATTTACCCTTATCTTGCTTAATTTTAAATGTTAATTCAAATGAAGAATCAATTTGACGAATACGTGCCGCAACTTTCTTATTTAGACTATTTGTCGATTGATAATAGTAATTTGTTTGATTTATCTGTTTATACTGATTAAAAAATGCAAGTAATTGATCAAATTCTTGTTTAGTTATAAGTGTTTTATATTCTATTTCAAGGTTCGTATTCATATGCCTATGATACAATAGGCTTAATAGAAAAGGAAGTAAAGCGATGAAGCGGTTTGTGATAATCTCAAAAGAAGATAGTGATTCTTTACACCTTAAAAGTGATCTAAATCAACGTTTAACAGATCTTAATTATGTATATGATGATAGTCATCCAGAAATCGTAATATCAATTGGTGGAGATGGTACATTTCTACGTGCAATTCACCAATACATAGAACAACTCGAAACAATTCAGTTTGTCGGAATACATACAGGTACACTTGGTTTCTTTAGTAGTTATGATGGACATGAAAGCGAAGCGTTTATTCAAGACTTAGTGTCAGATAAATTGGTGTATAAACATTTACCAGTATTGGATATTTGTGTTAAATCAAATACATCAAAGGAACATTATTACGCAATCAATGAAATGCGAGTAGAGAATGTTATTCGTACTCAACTAATTCGTGTTCATATCAATAATGAATTCATGGAAACATTCAGAGGAACTGGATTATGCATCTCCACACAAGCTGGATCAACAGCATATAATCGTTCACTTGGCGGTGCGATTCTTCATGAAGGACTCGACTTCTTACAATTAACTGAAATAACAGGAATACATCACCATGCGTATCGTTCACTTGGATCACCTTTGATTGTTCAATCCGATGCGGAGATACGTCTAGAAAGTGATGATTTCTGTGAAGCAATCCTTTGTTTTGACCATCTATCGACAAAATTGAAAAAAGACAGTGTTATTCAAACTGGCTATAATGACAAAACCGTCCATATTGTAGGACGGCCGAATACGAGCTATTTAAAGAGACTTAAGAGTTTATTTTAGTGAACCATTTTACTACGATTGAGATGACTCATATGAAAGAGAATCGCAATGGCAGGAACGAATGAAATTAAAGAAGAACCACCAGCAGAGATAAATGGGAGTGTAATACCGGTAATTGGAAACAAACCGATAATCATTCCCATATTTTGTATCTGTTGAAATAACAACATACCTAATAATCCAATAGCCATAATCTTCTCACGATAATATTCGTTATTTGTAATAATACGTACAATCGTAAGATCTAACGCAAGATGTAAGAATAAAACAATGGATGCGCCAATGAATCCGAAATTTTGACCAATAACCGCAAAAATAAAGTCATTTTGAGGTTCAATTAACGTAATAACCTGAGATCCTAACCCATGTCCTAACCAACCAGCTGATCCAACAGCCAATAAAGATTGATATAGTTGTAATCCTGCAGAACTAATGTATTGTTCAGTCTGTAACCAACCATAGAAACGTGTTAATCGATAGGAACTACCTAAGACAGATACTAAGAAATCTTGGGCAAAGAAGAATAAAATAAAGAACCCAATTACAATAAAACTTATTAATCCAACACCTAAGTAAATCCAGAAACGTTGAATTCCACTAACAACAAGCATTGCGATTAGTCCGACAATAATGATAATCGGAATACCTGTATCTGGTTGAACAATAATTAAGAGTAAAGGTAATACCGCAAACTTGAGAATTTTGTAGAATAAAACGATATCACTTTCATAATTAGAAACACGATTTTGATCAATATGTTCAGATATAACAATTGAAGCTTTTATAATCAACACAGCCTTCATAAATTCACTTGGTTGTAATGTACCTAAACCAGGTAAAGTAATCCAAGCACGTGTACCATTAACGGGAGCAATGAAGGGTAAGTTTATATATCGATCGATAATAAGTAATACAAGTAACCCAATTAAGATCCAATACGCTACATCAATCGCAGTAAATAAACGATCGACACCAATTTGAATCAATAAAACTAGCGAAATAACAGACAAAACAACCCAAATGCCTTGTTTAATCAATAAATCAGTCCCATCTCTGAAGGAAACAAGTAAAGGACTAGCACCATAAATAGCGATTAAACTAATGGCAGTAAGGGATAGTAAAATGAGACTGAGTGGCCAGTCAATCATAAAGGTTTTCTTTGTAGGGGATTTTATCATTTGTGACATGGGATTAACCTGTGTTTGTTTGAAGTAAAACTACTATAATGGTATCATAGATGCTGAGGTGACGGTATGCGAAGATGGAATTCATTCAGTGAGCTAATCTATTTCCCACTTGAGGTATTATACATTTCTACCATCATTTTGGGTATCACTGGTTTAATATTAAATCAAAATTTCCAAATATTTTTTACGATAAATCAACCAATCATTCAATCGATAATTGATATGTTTAGATACTTATCAAGTTTGATTGTACAGTATTTTCCATTATTATTCTTGTTAAGAGCAGTTTATCGCCGTAGTGAAGATGGCATGGTAGTGCTAGCAGCACTTATCGCATACATTAGTTTCCATGTTGGAATTATGTTCTTTGCGCCAACTAATCTTGCGGCAGAAGTCTATTATCCAGTATTAGGAATACAAGCGAATGCGTCTCTTTTAGCAACTAAATCGAGTGGAATTCTTATTCCATTTCATACAGGTTTGATTGGTGCACTTATCGTACTGTATATTACGCGTACAGTTGCTCAACAACTTAAAAAACGTAC
>DASSDQ010000089.1:0-3184 GCA_035697025.1 Erysipelotrichaceae bacterium
AAATTTTGAGAGGAAATATATGAACACAAAATTAATAAATCGATTGAATCTACTAGCTGATCGTTTAAAAAAGCGAAATGATTGTCTTGGGTTACTTGCTTTAGGATCTTGTGCTGAACAAGAGCGTCTGGATGAATGGTCAGACTTAGACTTTTTTGTGTTTGTAGAAAAAGGAAGTCAATCACGTTATCTATCAAATCTTGATTGGTTAGAAGAATGTGCACCATTAGCATTTGTGTTTAGGAACACAAAGGATGGACATAAGATACTTTGGGAAGATGGAGTTTATGCGGAATATGCTGTATTTGAGTTAGATATGATGTCAGATATTCCTTATTCAAAAGGAACCTTTATCTTTAAACGAGATGGCGTAGATTTATTGGAATCATCATTATTATCAATGCCTAATCCTTACCAAACAATTGAATATGCATCAAATGAGATATTAACGAATCTTTATGTTGGTTTATTACGTTATCATCGCGGAGAAGTTTTATCTGCTTTCAGATTAATTCAAGTTCATGCGATTGATCGATTTATTGCGATGGCACATCTTGTTTATCCAGCTCAATCTACTCAAATAGATTTATTTTCGTTAGAACGAAGAGTTGAACAACGTCATCCAGAATTAATCGAAGTATTTAATAAAAGTTTATTGGGTTATAAGCACATACCAGTTTCTGCTCAAATAATATTAGATTATTTAAAAACCATTACTGAATTAAACTCAATGATGGTTAACGAAATTGAACGATTAATTAATTTAACTAGATAGACAAAAATTGAAATCTAGATTATTTGTACATATCCTTATAATATTCTCAATTCTTATAAAGTTGTATTTTTTAAACTATTGTTCTATTAATGTAATAAGAGTAAACTTTAGACATCCAATAAAAATCATTATTTAAGATAGTGAGGAGATAATTTGCGATTCAAAACATTTGTTCTAACAGGACTGGGATTTTCATTTCTCGGATTAGGAGCTGTTGGATTATTGTTGCCAATATGGCCAACCACACCTTTCGTGTTGGTCTCTTTCGCATGTTTTTCTTCTTCTCCTGTAATTCGGGAAAGAATTATGAGAGTTCCATTTTTTAAGGAATATATTGAAAACTACTCTAAAGGCAAAGGTCTTACCACACAAACAGTGTGGATCAGTTTGATTTGGTTATGGATAATGTTAATAATTTCGATGTTCGTTATCCATATTTTTTGGTTAACGTTACTACTTGTATTCATTGGTAGCCTAGTTACATTTCATATTATGTGGATTTCAAAAGAAAGAGAACATAAATGAAACGAGTCTTTGGAAAAGTAGAAATAATCTTTGATGTTTTATATCTCGTTATTGCGTTAATAATTGGTATTTTTCTGATATTAAGTTCAACAGGAAATTCTATTCGATTATTATCAGGCATTATGGCATTAACACTTTCAATTGGAGATGCGTTTCATCTTGTTCCTCGTATCCTCTCCATTATTACGAATAACATAGAGTTGTTCCGTTATTCATTAGGTCGTGGTAAACAAATCACTTCGATTACGATGACAGTATTCTATATTCTACTTTGGCATATAGAGATTTATATCTATACACTTAACAATATAGAATTCATAACATATATCATTTATTTCTTATCCTTTATCCGTATTATTTTATGTCTATTACCTCAAAATCGATGGATTGATCGTTATCCTCCAGTTATTTGGGGAATATGGCGTAATATTCCCTTCTTTATACTTGGCCTTCTTGTAGCAGCTATTTTCTTTATGAATCGATTAAATTCAACTAACTTTGGATTTGCTTGGTTAGCAATTCTTCTTAGTTTTCTCTTCTATTTGCCTGTTGTTTTATGGTCTAATAAGAATCCTAAAATTGGTATGTTAATGTTGCCTAAAACATTAATGTACTTATGGATATTAATCATGTGTTTATCTATTTAATCAATTAATATCTCAGCGATATTTAATTAAAAAGGAGATTTATCATGAAAGAGTTTGAAAAGCTTACAAATGAAGTTGGAGCTCCAGTAGCTGATAACGAAAACAGTATTACAGCTGGTCCAAGAGGTCCTGTTGTTATGCAAGATGTTTGGCTTATGGAGAAAATGGCTCATTTCAACCGTGAAGTAATACCTGAGAGACGTATGCATGCTAAAGGATGGGGAGCTTATGGAAAACTAACCGTAACCCATGATATTTCGCAGTATACAAAAGCTAAAGTACTTCAACCAAATACTGTCACTGATTTGTTTATTCGTTTCTCAACGGTAGCGGGTGAACGTGGCGCAGCTGATTGTGAACGAGATATTCGAGGTACCGCAATAAAATTCTATACGGATGAAGGTAACTGGGATCTTGTAGGAAACAATACACCTACATTCTTTATTCGTGATGTTCATAATTTCTCTGATTTGAATCGTGCAGTTAAACGTGACCCCCAAACTGGTCGAAGATCCGCTCAAAATAATTGGGATTTCTGGACACTTCTACCTGAATGTCTACATCAAGTAACAATCGTAATGAGTGATCGTGGTATACCAGCTTCGTTTAGAAACATGCATTTTTTTGGTGAACATACTTTCTCTTTCTACAATGAGATGAATCAAAGAGTTTGGTGCAAATTTCATTTTAAGACTCAACAAGGTATTAAGAACTTCACAAATGAAGAAGCCGCTAAGATTAATGGGATGGATCGTGAGTATATGGGGAAAGATTTATATGAAGCTATCGCAAAAGGTGATTTCCCAAAATGGACAATGTATATACAAATTATGACGGAAGAACAAGCTCGTAATCACTACGAAAATCCTTTTGATATCACGAAGGTATGGCGTCATGGAGAATATCCACTTATTGAAGTTGGCGTGTTGGAATTGAATCGTAATCCCGAAAATTTCTTTGCGGAAGTCGAACAAGCCGCATTTACTCCAGCTCATGTCGTTCCAGGTATTGGGTTTAGTCCGGACCGTTTTCTACAAGGTCGTTTATTTTCATATGGTGATGCACAACGATATCGTCTTGGAGTGAATCACAATCTAATTCCAGTTAATCGAGCTAAAGTAGAAGTTAATGATTATCATCGTGATGGAACGATGCGAGTTGATGGTAATTATGGAAGTACCCCTGCTTATTCGCCTAACAGTTATGGAGCATGGGAAGCACAACCTGAAGTATCTGA
>DASSDQ010000090.1:0-4007 GCA_035697025.1 Erysipelotrichaceae bacterium
ACATGTTGAATGAACAGATTTAAACTTCCCATAGGTAACGAACCCATAAAAACTGCTTTATTATTCTTAAAATATGTTATTTCAGTTGAAGCTCCACCTATATCAACACTAATTCCTTCCATAGGTAGATTTATTGTTCTACGCATTCCTTCAAATCCAAATAAGCTCTCTTCATTTCCATCAAGTAAGTCTAATGGATAATCAATTTCATTCTGAATATAAGACACTGCTTCATCAGAATTCTTAATATTTCTTAGAGATGCTGTCGCAAAGATATTTAATTTTTCAACATCATAAGCACGCGCTATTACCATTAATTCTTTAACAGATAAAACAACTGAGTCTAATCCTTCTTTACTCATCAATGCATTTCTAACATACTTTATACTTTGAGTTTGTCTCTTGATATTATATAAAGTCTCTAAATGTAGACCATCCCATCGATATACTACGAGACGGATGGTATTTGAACCTAAGTCTATTACACCTAATCGCATAATTTCCCCTTTTTAATTATCTTAACATGTCTGTTTTTAATATTCGGTAAAGTTATTTTAACACTATTTAGACTTTTTAACGAAATAATATGCACGATTCGTAAAGTTATATATAATAAGGTTATGAAACCTAGAATTGCACTACTAACACGCTTAAATGATGAACGATATACCGTTAATCAAGACTATGTAAATGCACTATTAAATGCTGGAGCAGATATATCATTATTATTACCACAATCCAAAGAATCGCTCTATATTGAACTATTTAGATGTGATGGATTAGTAATCCCTGGTGGTGATGATGTAAACCCCACTTTGTACAATCAAGAAAATCTACATTCCCACCCAATTGATGCTGGAGTAGAACAACTTGACTTAGATGCAATCGATATCATGCAACAAATGAATAAACCGATTTTCGGAATATGTAGAGGATTACAAATTATTAATGTCGCATTTGGTGGAACACTAATTCAAGATATAAATCTTCAGAAAAAGGATTCACTCGATCATAGTTTTAGTTTCAATTATAAGAAACCATTAAATGCTCATAAAATAATCGTTTCTAAAGACTCCATTCTATCTAATTATCTCGATGAAACAATCGAAGTAAACAGTTATCACCATCAAGCAATAGCATCACTCGCACCAAATTTTAAAATAAGCGCTAAAAGTGAAGATGGTCTTATTGAAGCAATTGAAAGTGAACGTATCATTGCGGTTCAATGGCATCCTGAGAGAATGTGTTCAATAAAAGCATTTCAAAACCTATTTGAAGGATTTGTATCCAGCTGTATTAAATAACATACACTCAAGATTTCTTGAGTGTTTTTATTTTAGCTTTCGTGTATAATTTGAAAAAGGTATTAATATGCGAAAAAATATCACTCAAGCAAAAAGAATTGTTATAAAAGTTGGGACGAGTACTTTAACCCATGAAAATGGAAAGATTAACTTAGCACGCGTTGACAAACTTTCAGAAGTTTTATCTGACTTAATGAACCAAGGTTTAGAAATTATTCTAGTCACTTCAGGTGCAGTTGGCGTCGGAATGGGTAAACTAAAACTTAACACTCGACCTAAATCAGTACGCGAAAGACAAGCAGCTGCAGCTGTAGGTCAATCCGAATTAATGCACTTATATAGTAAATTCTTTTCTGAATATGGGCATATCGTTGGTCAAATTCTTCTAACAAAAGATGTTGTTGAGTATGAACATTCTAGAAAGAATGTTATTAATACATTCGAAGAACTTTTAACAAGAGGTATTATTCCAATCGTAAATGAAAACGACTCAGTCGCTACTGAAGAACTAGAATTTCAAGATAATCATACATTTGGAGACAATGATACATTATCAGCCATTGTGTCTGTGTTAGTAAAGGCAGACTTATTAATATTATTGTCTGATATCGACGGTTTCTATAATGATGATCCAAATTTAAACAAAGATGCAAAACTAATAAGTGATATCTACGAACTTAATGATGAAGTTACTCAATCTGCTAAAGGTGTAGTAAGTACTAAAGGAACTGGTGGAATGGCCACAAAGATTAATGCGGCTAAGATCTGTTTTGATGGAAACATAAATATGATTATTGCTCATGGACAATCCCCACAGATTTTATATCAGATATTGAAAGGAGAACAAATTGGAACACTCTTTCATAGAAAATGATCATTCAGAGGTTTATCTTAAATCTAAAGCGTGTAAAGAAGCGTCCTTATCTTTTCAATTATGTTCTAGTCAAGATAAGAATAAAATACTGCTTACCCTATCTAATTTAATTCTTGAACACCAAGAAGATATATTAGAAGCAAATTTACTCGATCTTAATAACGCCAAAAATAATGGTTATTCTACATCGCAATTAGATCGCTTAGCGCTTGATTCAAAACGTATAGAAGCACTATCACGATCAGTATTAGAAATTATTCAACTTAATGATCCCATAGGTGAAATAATGGAGACTTATATTCGTCCAAATGGATTAGAAATTCAAAAGAAACGTGTTCCGTTAGGTGTTATTGCGATTATTTATGAATCACGTCCAAATGTAACGATTGATGCAAGTATCTTATGTATTAAAACTGGTAATAGTGTTGTATTAAGAGGTGGAAAAGAAGCAATTAATTCCAATATCTATCTAACATCACTAATAAAACAAGCATTAAGAATCAACAATGTTAATCCAAACGTTATCCAAATCATTGAAGATACTGATCGTAAATACGCATTAGAACTTATGCATATGAATCAGTTTATTGATGTCTTAATCCCTCGAGGTTCGGCATCACTTATAAATACTGTCATGCAAAATTCTACAATACCAGTCATCGAAACTGGTGTTGGAAATTGCCATATCTATGTCGATGATAGCGCTGATTTAGCAATGGCGAAATCTATCATATTAAACGCTAAGATACAAAGACCTTCAGTATGTAACGCAGTGGAAACAGTATTAATTCATGAATCAGTTCTTAATGAGCTCTTACAATTAATCGTACCTGCATTATTAGATAATCATGTAGAACTAAGAGTATCTGAAGATATCTTGAGTTTATATCCTAATTTAGTACTAGCTCAAGAATCAGATTGGGAAAATGAATTCCTTGATTTAATCCTTGCGATAAAATCAGTAAAAGACTTTGATGAAGCAATTACTCACATTCAAAAATATTCTACGCATCACTCAGAATCAATAATTACGCAGAACCAAAATCATGTTGAACGATTTATGAATGAAATTGATTCAGCTGCACTCTATCACAATGCGTCTACTCGCTTTACGGATGGATATGAATTTGGATTTGAAGCAGAAATAGGTATCAGTACCCAAAAACTACACGCTCGTGGACCAATGGGCCTTAATGAATTAACAATCTATAAATACTTAATTTATGGAAATGGACAAATTAGATAAAGAAAACCCAAGGATAATTCCTTGGGTTTAGTTTTCTGACACTACTGTAAATCGTTTATTGATAAATTTTTGGTTTTCAACTTCATCCAACAATGCAATTGTATAATCTAAGTAACTTACATAACTCTTACCAGCTTTATTTAGAATCACAAATTCCGAACCTAACTGATACTCCCCTGTTTTAGGTCCTTTTGAATCAAAATAAATTGCCGGTGTCATAAATGTCCATTTAATAGTACTTTTCTTTAACATGTCCAATGCCTTTGCCATATTGGAACTCGTTGGATAAATTGCTGGAGGAAAATCTGGTGTTTCAAAAACTTGTTGAGTTAGACTTGAATCCGTATATAAACTTCCTGCACCACCAACGATTATCAAGCGTGTATTTAAACATGATTCAAAAACATCGATTAGATGTTTAGTAGACGTTTGATATACAACAGGATCTGCCCCTTTTGAACCAAACGCATTAATCACTACATCAAACTCACATATATCTTGAGAAGTTATTTCAAAAATATCCTTTTCTATAATGCGAATATCTTGATCAACTTTACTTGCATCACGTACTATTCCAACAACA
>DASSDQ010000091.1:0-12830 GCA_035697025.1 Erysipelotrichaceae bacterium
AACTGTAAATAACTAATCCTAAGGGTGGGATAGTGAATATCCTTTATTCATTAGAGAAAGATGGATTGAAAATGATTAATAATTCTAAGGCGAACATTATTGGTTTTTTTATAGGTATAGTTTTAATGATAATTTTATTTAATGTGTTTTCATGGTTAAATATTCTATTTAATAATGGCTTACTTAGTGTAATTATCCCAATCATTTTTTGTTTAAGTTTTGTTATACCATTAATATCTAAAGAATGGGAAATTAAGAAGATCATAAAGTCATATTTGTTTTGGTTCGCAATTACATCTGTTGTTATAATGATTATTGTGTCATTCGGCGATTTATTTTCAAGTGTTACTCCTAATTATAAGGATGAGTATATTATTGGAGTGCTTAGTTATGAATTGTCATTTGTAGCATATTTTCAGCTGATTGTTATAATTGTTAAGTTGTTTTTAGAAAGAATAAAAGATTAAAATAAACTAAATCTTGATCTGTGTCATACATATAATATTTATCATTAATCGACTTCTATAAAAGTTAAATATATTTATATTAACTTTTATACAAGATTAAATATATTTCAAAAACATAAATTTTAATATTGGTTTATAATTTTATTAAATATCGGGGGAGATATAATGAAATTCAATCAAATACTAATAAAGAATCATTTTGAAGTTATTCTTTTATCGTTTTTATATCCAATTATTTTAATTACTCTTCGTTCACTAACAATAATTACAACTGGTTTATATACTTACGATAGTATTAATTTTATTTATCGATTCGTATTATCTTTTTTACTTGGAGTCATTTTATATCGTTTTGCTCATAATTCAAAAGTTATCTTACTCTATAAATCAGTAAGAATTCATATAATTGTTTGGATCATATTATTTATATTAATTACGATTTTTACTCCACTTGCATGGTTAAAAATAATAGAAATGCCTTCAATCTTACTTGAAATAATGTTTAGTTTAAAGTTAGTATTTTTAGAAGAACAATTAATAATATTAGTAGGTTTCTATATTAGTTTATTATGTTTTTACTACTTTAAAAAGAAGTAGATATACGAATAATAGTTTATGATTTGTTTTAAAGAAAGGAGATATATGCATGATATGTCCATATTGTAGTAAAGAAATGTTGAAAGGTTTTATACCTGCTAACAAGTCATGTGTTTCATGGCTACCTGATGGATCTAGAAAAAGTTTTGTCGTTTATAATCCAAGCAAATATAACGGAATAAAACTAACAAATAATCCAATATATAAAAGTGAAGAAGTTATTGCATATAATTGTTCTCATTGTAAAAAAGTAATCATTGATTACAGTATTTTGTAAAATAGTTAGAATTAATTTAGTGTTTTTAGAAATTAAAATAATTGTAATCCGAAGGAAAAATATAATTAATAATAAGCCGCAATTAATGTGTGAAAAAAGTGGGTGGGGTAATAGTTTGACTAAATCATCAAAAAATTATAAATCAATTTATAAAAGTTTAATGTTAGCAGGAATAGTTATACTAATTGTTGCAGTAATTGTTAATTATTTACCAAAGAATTCAACTTACAAGAAGTTGCCAACTGATTATTTTAGAATTGTATATAATCTTCCTTATATCGAAGCCGATAAGTACAATATCATTAAATATGAGGAGGAATTATTCGAATATTTTTCAGTATTAAAATTCTTTAATCAAAATGATATTGATCTGTTCGTAAATGAATTGAAAATGGACGAGCTAATCGTTGAACATGAGATTATAAATGGTGTAGCTTTAGCGTTAAATCTTTTTGAAGAGGGTACAATCAATGAAATGCCTAAAGTTGAGCTTCTTCCATTTGATCTAAAATGTGGTTGTTTCAGATATTTTACTTATAATCTTGAAATGAAAGATGGTGGATATCTGTACTTAATACTCATTTATGATGACATGATAATCATAGACTATTATCTTCGTTAACTTAGTTTTGAAGTTTCTCTTATCAAATAATAAATGATTATAATAGACTAATAATCTTCGTTAAACATCAATAAATTGATGTTTTTTTATATGTGATTCTATTGTTTTTTTAGTAATATGTTTTTAACCAAATAGATTACTAATCGTATTATTGATAAACAAATAGTTCCAAATAAGAAAAGAGATAAAAAATGTAAAATAATATGGAAGTAATTAAACTGAATTGAATAACTTTAAGTACTTCATAATAAAACGTTTAACTATTTACATTTATTTTGTTCTCATATATATTTGTAAGTAATTGAAAAAATCGGAGGGTGTCATGCTTATAATTTGGGGAAGTAAAGTCTTTAATAAACTTTTGGGTAGAACTCAACAAAGAGTTACATGTGGAAATTGTAATAATGAGAATTGGTTTGAAGTTTCAAAAATAACAAAGTGGTTTACAATATTTTTTATACCTGTATTTCCTTTTAGTTTTAAGTATTTTGTAAGTTGTCCAATTTGTGATAGAGGTAATTATATTACCGAAACTGAAGCAAAAAATTTAATAGAATTACCTTGAGCCTATTATTTATTAATGTTCTCAAGTATTTAATCAAAGTGAATATTGTTTAATAAATTCAGTGTATGGACTTTTAATTTTACATCATCAGATTCATTAACTTAACATTAAAGCACCATACAAATGGTGCTTTATTAATAATATGTTCTTTAATAAATAGGATTAATTATCAATCGTTATTCTTTTTCTCTTCTTCTTGATTTTTGACAGGTGAAACTTTTCGGTTAAACCATTTTCTGAAATTATGTTTTTTGGATAACTTACGATAAATCAAGAATACGATAAATAATGGTGAACACCATAATAACAATTGAATAATTAGAAATGGAAGGGTAGTAACGATATAGACAAAGCCTGTTTCGAGTGTACGAATAAAACTTTGAGCATTACTTGTAAATCCTTCAACGATACGTTCCCATAAGCTTGCTTCATCTGATGGAGAATATTCATATACTTCTCGAATTGTTAGGGTAAATTGTGTGTATTTAATACGTGTATCATAATCTTGGATCGAAGACTCTAAGCGTTCGATTTCATAACGAGTATTAGATAGCTCAGTTTCAATCATTAATAAATCGGATAATAAACCTGATTGTTGGAGTAGTTCAAGAAGTCGAAGCTCTTTAGCTTTTAGTGTTGTTATACGCGATTCGGTATCGCGATATACATCGGTTACGTTATATACTTCTCTTCGCTCATTAACGATATTTGATGTTGCGCCAGCTTTTAGAATAAAATCTTCTATGCTTGATGTTGGGATCATTACCGTTAGATTTGCCTCTAGATTGTTAAATTCCACATCATTTCTAGGTCGAGGTACATAAGAACTTTGAATATATCCATTTAAAGATCTAACTAATGCCTCAATATCAGAAACTGTTTTTGTATATTCTTTTGTTTCTAATTCTAACCCAATATTCTGTATTAGCTTCTCATTAGGTGAACTTGTGATATCTTTATTGGCTTGATCAATCTCATCATTCGTAAATGATGGAACCATTCCTTCACTTTCCTCAGTCGTATTACCATAATTATCATCTGTACTTGTTTCTTTAGGTTCTAAAAAGGATGAACAAGCATTGAATAAGAATACAATCAAAACAATCATTAGTATTTTTCTAAATTTCATGGCAGTCTCCTCCTAGCTTCATCATATTCTTTTATTTATTAATTTATCGTTAATAGTTAAAGAAATTGTGAAATTTATCTATGTTACAATTTATGTATGATTGAACTAAATAAAAAACTAGAACTGATAGATAGTATTGAAGTTTTTTATTTAATTAATAATAGTATTGCTACATATAATCATGTTTTCAAAGTTGCTGAAATATCAAAAAATCTTTCAAAAAAGTACAATTTAGATTCGGAAAAGTGTTATTTATCAGGATTAATCCATGATATTAGTACACATTTATCTCCTATTGAAATGTTGTTTTATGCAGAAAAACATAATTGGTTAATAAACGACATTGAGAGAGAATATCCGAACTTGCTTCATCAAAAAATATCTTCAAATATGGCAACTGAATTATTTGATATTTACGATAAAGACATTCTGAATGCGATAAATTGCCATACAACATTGAAAAGTAATCCCGATATATATGACATGGTTCTATTTATTGCAGATAAATTATCATGGGGTGAAGAAACCATATTTTTTAAAGAAGTTAATCTTGATCTGGAAATCTCATTAGAATGTGCATGTTTAACATATATTAATTTATCATTAGATAATAAATTAATTTTGAAACCACATCCAGATTTATTAGAAGCTAAGGAATATCTTGAATGTATAATTAGATAAAATACAGATAGGAGAAAAAATGGGAATCGAAAAAACGTTTAGTTTATCAAACGAAATTATGAAGGTAAGTGATCATATTGAGAAATCAATATTTCAATTTGATACAGTAATAGTTAATTTCTCTGAAAAGACAATTTTAGAGTTATTAAAAGGAGATTATATATCAGAGGTTCCTGATCATGTTTTTAAATCCGCAAGTAATAGTTTTAATGTTTACAAACATAACTCTATTCCTAATACTGCAGTATTTAAATCCCCAATTGGTGCACCTTCTGTAGTCGCATTCTTAGAAGAAATTACGTATGCATTTTCGATTAAAAATATAATTTTATATGGAAGTGCGGGAGTTCTACAATCAGATATAACAGCTGGAAAACTAATTGTGCCAAATAGAGCATTTAGAGATGAAGGAACAAGCTATCATTACGAACCAAGTAGTGAGTTCATTGATGTAAGTAATTGTGAGTTTGTTTCTAAAATATTTGATGAGTTATCAATCGATTATATTCAGGGTGCTATTTGGACGACAGACGCTTTTTATCGCGAAACAAAAGAGAATTTTGAATTGAGAAAGAAACAAGGTTGTATAGCAGTTGATATGGAAATGAGTGCTGTACAGGCGTTTTCTAAGTTTAGAGGATTAGATTTATATACGTTCGTCTATAGTGCAGATAACCTTGATTCTACTAAATGGGATAAACGAATATTAGGGAATTTAGATCTTGATTCAAGAATATTGTATTTTAAAATAGCGAGCGAAATCGCAAAAGAATTAAATAATAAAAGAGATGTTTAGTAAAAGAACTCAAGGTAACTTGAGTTCTTATGTTAATTATCAATATTCATCCCAGCGGTATATCCAGTAGAGAAGGCAACTGTCATATTAAAGCCTCCCGTTAATGAATTCACATCCAATGATTCACCACAAATAGACACCCAAGGATAAATTTTAGAACGTAAAGTCTTTGGATCTATCTCTTTCAAGTTAACACCACCACATGTCACAAACGCCGCATTGTATCCACGTGTTCCATGTAATTCTAAAGGGAAACGTTTAATTAAAGTATATAAATCTAGAGTTGGGTAATGTAGTTTTATTACTTGTATAAAACGCTTTGGAATACCATATGTTTGTAAAACAACTTCCGCATCTTTTGATTGAACTTGCAAATCATCTAATCGTACATCTGGTAAGAAATCAATCTGTAAATGTACTTTATTATCATCTTTAAATGCATCGGTTAAGTAACTACTAGTTTGTAGAGCTCCAGGTCCTGATAATCCAAAATGAGTAAATAGTAAATCGTTTTTAACTTGAATAATTTTTTTATCGTTTATATATGAGGTAATCAATACATCTTTGAAGGATAATCCTTGTAACTCTTTTGACTGAATAATCGCTGCGTTACTTACCAATGGTACCTCTGCAGGTTTTAGTTCTGTAATGGTATGTCCTAAAGAAGCAATCAAATCGAATCCTTCGAAATCTGAACCAGTCTGAGGATAGGTACTTCCACCCATCGCAAGAATCAAATAATCGAAAATGATTTCACCTTGATTTGTAATTAATTTTCGATGTTGCGTATCGATTTTGGATACTCTTGTTTTATATTTAATTTGAACACCAAGTACATGTAGCTCTTTCTCTAGAACTCGAACGACATCTTCTGCACGATCAGTAACAGGGAAGATACGATGATGATCTTCTTCTTTTAATGCTAAACCTTTATCTTTAAAGAATTGCATAATTGAATAAGCATCAAACTGACTTAAACTACTGTACAGAAAACGCCCATTACGTGGCGTATGACGAATGATTTCATCAGCACTAACATTGGCTGTTAGATTACATCTACCCCCACCAGTAAGTCTTAGTTTAACGCCTATACGATCATTACCTTCAACTAACGTGACTTTATAATCAGGCTTATTTCTTTTACACGATATTGCAGCCATACATCCCGATGGACCGCCTCCTACGATTACGATATGTTTCAAAATGGTCTCCATTTCTATGCATTTAATATACATATTATTAAATGATGCGTCTATATGATAACAGATAAATGATATTGATAATAATTAGTGCCAATTAAAATATTGTATAAAAATGCATATACTAAATGTTCATTTAAAAATTTTGATATATTAGTTTCATAAGTTGTATTTCTATATCCAATAAGGAGGAAAACATATGTTGTTTATGTTGATTGTAAAAGCGACACATAGTTCTGAGAATGGAGGACGTCCAAACGCAGAACTTAATCGTGCAATGTCAAAGTATAATGAAGAACTTGTAAAAGCTGGAGTAAGAGTTATGGCAAAAGGAATTCATCCAAGTTCAAATGGGATGCGTTTCTCATATATTAATCCTGGCGAAGAACCAGTTGTGACGGTTGGACCATTTGAACCGTATAATGAGTTGATAACTGGATTTATTTTGATTGATGTTAAGTCAAAAGAAGAGGCAGTTGAATGGGCTAGAAAAATGCCAGATCCAATGGGTAATGGAGAAGGTCAGATTGAATTAAGACAAATCATTGAATAGAAATCAAAGTTAAGCTTTGATTTTTTATTAAATTTTTATATTAATCCAGTTTGATGTATCACATTGATGATATTTATTACTTCCTGTAGATACAACTGTTCCATCAGACTTTAGTCCTACAGTATGTGAACATCCTGCAGAGATTGATACAATGTCATGCCAACTTTCTACATCACATTGTCCATCATCATTCAAACCACATGCGATGACAGTTCCATCATCTTTTAATCCTACTGAATGATGACTTCCACTCGAAATTTGAATAATGTTTGACCAATGACTGACATCACATTGTTGGTACGTATTGATTCCTGTAGATTCAACAGTCCCATCACTCTTTAATCCTAGTGTATGTAAATATCCTGCAGATAATGATTTTATATTTATCCAATCGTGTATTTTACATTGTCCATATCGATTATTGCCAGTACTTAAGAGTTTACCATCTGATGTTAAACCAACAGTATGCCAATCTCCAGCAGATAACAATATTACATTATGCCAATCTTGAACATTACATTGTTCCTCATGATTACGACCAGTTGCCTTTACATTACCATCCTTAGTAATCCCGAATGATGTACGCCATCCAGTTTCAATTGACACAATGTCTTTCCACTCTTGCACATCACACTGACCATATGCATTCCATCCACATGATACAACCGTTCCATCTTTTTTCAATCCTAATGTATGTGAATTACCTGTATGTGTATTCGCAATTGAAACAGAAATAATATCTATCCAATCACTGACATTACATTGCCCATATTTATTATCACCACAAGCGATTACTGTACCATCCGTTTTAAGACCGATACTTTGGCGGAATCCAGCAATTAAAGTTAGAAATTTACTTGTATTCATCAATAGAACCTCTTTCTTCATATTTATTAATTAATCTTATGTTCCAATACTATTTAAATGATAAACTATAACTATGTTTCGGGGGAAATATATGGGGCGAAAACTTTTTAGTGAAATCAATCATACAACTTACACAATCTCCGTTTATAAGGAGATTTATTTACGTCATTTAAAGAATATACTAAACCCACATACAATAAGTAAGACTAAACAAATGAATCGTTTACAATACAGTGTTTATAAACACAATTCGCTAATAAGACGCAAATTAGGAAATGTAAATTTACAACTTCAAGAAAATAAAGCTGTTAACTTATCCATAGCTGCACCAAAAATATCCCATATAATTATAAAGCCAAATGAAGTGTTTTCTTTTTGGGAGTTAGTCGGTAAATGTAAAGCGATAGATGGATATAAGGAAGGATTAACGATTAAAAATGGACAAACCTCACAAGCAATTGGAGGAGGGATGTGTCAATTTACGAATTTAATCCATTGGTTAATCCTACATACAGACTTAGATATTATCGAACATCATCACCATGATGGAATTGATTTATTCCCAGATTTTGGACGTCAAATACCTTTTGGGACAGGAACATCCATTTTCTTTAATTATCTTGATTATCGATTTAAAAATAATACAAATCAAACTTATCAATTAATTGTCTATGTAGAAGGTGAATATCTTAAAGGTGAAATATTAACCGATACACAGTTAGAACATAAATATCACATTGAAGTTGAAAATGAATTTTTCTCTCAAGAAAATGGAAGTGTATATCGAAACGGAACTATTATGCGCAAGAAAGTATCCAAATTATCTGGATTAGTACATGAAGTAAAATGTATTAAAGTAAATCATGCGAAAGTAATGTATGATACGAGTCATTTAAAGATTGAAATGGTTAAGTAATAACTAATTATCAAGTATTTTTCGACCTGCGATCCGACCTAATACAAGACACTCTGTTACTGAACAACTACCTAATCGATTCGCCCCGTGGGTAAATCCTGTAACTTCACCTATCGCATATAATCCAGGAATAGGATGATTATTTATATCGAGTACATTTGTATTAATATCTATAACTAAACCTCCTAAACTATAATGTGTTTTAGGAGTAATAGACATTGCGTAGTAAGGTGGGTTTTGAATCGGAGTCATCCAAGTTTCAAATACTTTTCCAAAAAAATCATTTTTATTTAAAACTAGATTTGAATTATAATCATTTATTGTGTTTATGAGTGAATTAATAGGGATTGAATAGAAATTAGCAAGTTCCTCAAGTGAATCAAATGATAGTACGATTCTCAATTTTAAAGCACGATCTAAATTCCAACCTGATTTTATTAAACTCATTGAATCGACTAGACCAATAACATTCTTCACTTTGAGTATTTCTTCAGTTACTTGTTTACGATTACCACATTCATTCACAAATCTTAATCCATTTTTACAATCGATTAAAATACCATTTGATGAAACAATATAATCTCCAAATAGTCCTCCAATTCCATAGCCACTTTCATTTTGAGTAGTCCATGGCATCCATTGGATTTTATCTAAATGAATCGTTGCACATTGAATATCCATACAAGATTGAAGCAACTCAGCGCTCGTTGTTTTTTTGTTTGTGGTAAGAAATGAAGTTGGGAAATTAGGTACATTGTTTTGGATGAACTTAGCATCTGCCGCATAACCACCGGTTGCGACAATTACACCTTTATTTGCGTAAAGGGTTGTATTTTCTTTTTGATGAGTTGGATCGATAGAATAATTTGAATCATAATTTACACCAATAATGCGATTGTTAGTAAGGATAAAAGATTCCACAAATGCTTGTAGTTTTATCTCAATACCCAATTCATTACATTTCTCTTTCATCTTTTGAATAATCGTATGTCCAGAAAGTGGATCTGGTGAGTAACACCGTGGAACACTATGCCCACCAAAAATATCCACTCTTGACATATATTTTACATTTAGTACATCTTTAGACCATGTGTAAACGTCTAGGGCATGATCACATACCATTCTTGTGATATTTGGATCATTTAAACCTTCGCCAGATTTCATCATGTCTTCAAACATTAACTGAGCCGAATCATGTATGCCAAAAGTGATTTGTTCAGGTGTATTTGGAGCCGCAATCCCTCCATCACTAATAACAGAGTTACCACCAATGGCTTTCATCTTCTCTAATACAATGACATTTCCACCATTCATCTTACATTCTATTGCGGCTGTTAACCCTGCAAAACCTGACCCAATAACAATGACATCATAAGGTGTTAATTGAGATGGAATGAGTGTTTTATTATCCATTATAATACCTATATTTTCTTGTCTAAATCTTAACACGATAATGATTAAGTTTTTGAAATAAAAAAATAGAGTTCGTACTCTACTTTTCGTAATCTGTAAGTATACTCATTGGCTTATTATATCTAAGCTCAACAAGTCTATTTTCTAATTCTGCTTCAATTAACTTAACCGCATCACTTCCTAATAATAAACGTAATGGTAAATTGCCTTTTTCTACCATCTCAACGAGTACCTTTCCTGCTTTATCCGGATCGCCTGGTTGGTTCTCAAGATTAACGACATTCTCTTTACGTGTTTTACCAGCAGTTTCAGTATAATCTTCAATCTTCTTATCTGTACCTTTTAATGAAGTATCGTAGAAACGTGTTCTAAATGCGCCAGGTTCCACAATCATAACTTCGATGCCCAATGGTTTAACTTCTTTTGATAATCCATCACTCATGAGTTCTAAGGCAGCTTTACTAGCCGCATAATAACCTGACCCAACTGCAGAACGAACTCCTGCAATCGATGATACATTTAGAATAAACCCATACTTATTCTGACGCATCGAAGGAAGTACAGCTTTAATTAATTCAACTGGTCCAAAGAAATTTGTATCAAATAATACGTTTACATCATCCACATTTCCTTCTTCGACTGAAGAACGATATCCATAACCAGCATTATTAACAAGCACATCAATACGACCAAATACATCTAATGTTTTTTGTATTGCTATATTTATACTTTCATTGTGTGTAATATCGAGCGATAATGCGAGTGCTGTATTTGGATAATCATTCATAATATCTTGAACTGTATCGATATTTCGCGCAGTCACAACTGCACGATCACCATTTTCAAGCACAGCTTTTGCGATTCCTCTACCAATTCCACTTGAACATCCTGTTATAAACCATGTTTTCATGTTACATCTCCTATTTCTACATTAAGTATAACTCTTGGAGTTAACTCTAAGTCAATAACTAAATAACTTACTTTGAACAATGGAGTATCTTTGTTAGAATAAATAGAAAAGGGCACAACAATGAAATCAAACTTTAAATTAAATGTAGCAGGGTTAACCCGTGAATTACCAATTTTACGTTTAAATGATACGTTATCGATCGCAAGCTTTGTCTTATTAGGGGATACAGAATTAGTTGTTCAATCTGCGCCATTACTAGCTGAGAAGTTACCCGATTTAGATATTCTTGTTGGTGCAGAGGCGAAAGGTATTCCGCTTGTTCATGAATTATCAAGAATTCTGAATAAAGAACGATATGTTATTGCTCGTAAGAGTATTAAACCTTATATGGGAAGTGCAGTTATTGATGAAGTATTGTCCATCACAACCCAAGTTCCGCAAATCTTAGCGTTAGATGAAATGGATGCGAAACGAATTAAAGGTAAACGTATTGGATTAATTGATGATGTAATTAGTACTGGCGCATCTTTAAGTGCTTTAGAAAGACTTGTAGAACAAGCCGGTGGAATTATTGTCGCAAAAGCTGCCATCCTTGCGGAAGGTGATGCGGCAAATCGCGCTGATATTATTTATTTAGAAAAACTCCCCTTATTTTGGGATAAATAAAGTGTGAATGATCACACTTTTTATTACGTTAGTTTAAATATCAATTCCAGCGATAATAACATACGCTGCACACGCAGTCACAAACCCTAAGGCATAATAATATGTCCAATCCCATTTATTACGATATAAGTAGTAAACAACCCCACTTACAAATAATGCGCCTAGTCCTAATACAATCCATTGATCTAATCCATAACCATAAACACCAATTAAGATTAAAGTACTTATCATAGGCATGGTAAATATCGTAGCTTTTATCCATACAGGTATTTTTAATTGTTTAGAAATTGCGAAAATCAAATAGATAACAACTAAGAAGATTAATCGACCAATCGTAAATCCTAATGGTCCTGTAAGTCTACCAACCGTTAATGTGATTACAGCAGCTAACATAAATGAAAGATTAAATCCAATATAAGCTCCGATAGTAATCCCAATTATAATTAATAACTTTTTGGTCCAATCATTTTTCATTTTGAGGCCTCCTATCAATTTCATTATACTCCTGATTAATATTATTTAAGAGAGCTTAAATAGTTAAAAAAGATAAGAAATGAGACAAATAATTGATTTATACAAACAAAATGAAATGATTTAGATGTTTAATCGAACAAACAAAATAGACAGTAACTTGAATAATAGAGTAAAATCGGTTACGATTTTTAAGGACAAGGGCAGAGTCCAATGACTTTGCCTTTTATAATCTAAAAAGAGGTAACATAATGGAAAAATTAATTGTACCAATAGCGAAAACGCTAAATATTACAGTCTCACAAGTCAGAAATACATTAGAACTTTTAGCCGATGGAAATACCATTCCATTCATTGCGCGTTATCGTAAAGAAGTCACTAAAGACTTAGATGAAGAACAAATTCGTTATATCGATGAACAATACCAATACCAAAAGAATCTTGCAAAACGTAAAGAAGATGTTAAACGATTGATTGAAACACAGGGTAAATTAACACCTGAGTTAATTGAACAAATTGATAAATGTGAAACACTATCATTGGTCGATGATATTTATCGTCCTTATCAACAGAAACGTAAAACAAGGGCAACTGATGCGATTGCGAAGGGGTTAAAACCTTTTGCGGAATGGATTTTAACGTGTCCAAAAACAGGGAATATTGAAGAAGAAGCACAGAAATATGTAAATGATAAAGTTGAA
>DASSDQ010000092.1:0-2090 GCA_035697025.1 Erysipelotrichaceae bacterium
TCTGGTCGTGCTATATCGCACATATGCATAGGATCATGATCTTCATGATAGTAGTGATGTTCACTACATACTGATCCTATCGGTTCTTTAGCACTTTGGTAGTAAAGTTCATCATCTTTAGCGATTTGGTTCCAAATCATCTTAAGGGCTTTTAATTTTGCTTTCATAGTTAATCCTCTTTTCCATTATAAAACAAAAGGAAGCTAATGCTTCCTATTTATGTTATTTATGGAGTTCTTTACGTAATTCGCTTAAAATATCTTTCGGTTCACCACAACCTTCTAAGAGTTTAGCACACCCTATACAGGAGATACCTTTACAGTATTTCTTAGCAAGTTGTTGTTGAAGATATAGATAACGGATTATAAATCCAAATATTACACCAAGTATGGCTAATACGATAATATCGCCCATAGTTACTCCGATCAAAGTGCTTAATAAATCATCTAAGCACCCATAGTATAAAAAAACATCACTGAATATGCAAGTGATGTTATATGTTAGAACGATTCTTTCGAATAAGAGTGTGAACACCCCAAGATAATAAATAGATTAATAGTATTCCTAATCCTAAGATAAGTAATACAAAGTAACCAAGTGCTGCCCAACCAGTTGTATCTGTACTGGATGAATAAATTAACATTCCTATAATTCCTAAATTAAGAATTACTGGCAACCATAAACCATGTATCATCTTAAATTTAAACTTCTGCGATAGTAAATACACCACAACATAATAAACAAGCCCAATCAGTGAATATAGATAATACTCCATTAACGTAGCTCCTGTTCTCCACTAGCAGTATAAATTTCATACCACTCTTCTAGAGTTAATTCTACATCAAGCGCATGTACAGCGTGTTTCAAACGCTCTATTTTTCCACTACCACTAATTGGTAATCCTTTTGTAGGATGTTTTAATAACCATGCGTATACAATTGTGTCCACATCTTCATTATGACGTATCGCAATATCAGCAAGTACATTTCTAACCTTAACTGCTTTAGGATCATCTGATTTAAAGATAGAACCACCTGCTAAAGGAGACCAAATCATTGGATGAACTTGATGTTTCTGTAATACATCCATTAAACCAGAATTAAAATGTTCAAAACATAACGGTGAGATTTCAATTTGGTTTGTGACTAATTGATTACTTGTGAAATGTTGTAAAGCTTCGAATTTGAATGGATCAAAGTTCGATACACCATAGGATTTAATTAATCCCATCGCCTTCAAATCATTTAATGCACGCGCAACTTCCGCATGATCAATCAACGGATCTTCACGATGAATTAAGAAGACATCTAAGTATTCACAGTTCATAAGTTCAATACTCTTCTTACACGATGCGACAATCTTTTCATAACGTGTATCATAATGACCCATTCGATAATCACGTTTTACACTCTTCATATTAATCCCAGTCTTTGTAATGATTTGGATTTGTGAACGTAGACTTGGATCAAGTTTGAGTGCTCTACCAAATACTTCTTCTGCTTCATAATTCCCATAAATTTCTGCTGTGTCAAAACTTGTAACACCTAATGCGATACATTCTTTTATGAATTGTACGATTTCTGTATCACTCATCTTCCAACTTGTTAAACGCCATAATCCCTGCACAATGCGTGATAAGCTGACTTCATTATTAAGTTGTATTTTTTCCATAAACTAATCTTAACACAAAAAAAGAATGAGTTACCTCATTCTTACAAGCTTTCGATTTGGTCTAAGAATCTTTCAATAGGTTGATTACCAACAAGTTCTAAAGAATCGTTAATAATGATTTTAGGAACACCTGTCACGTTGAACTTTTCGGAAAGTTCATAGAATGTTTGCGCTTCAATCATTTCACCTGTTACATTCTTGTTTAACATCGCAAGTTTATGTGCTTTTTGTACAGCACCTGGGCAATGTGGACAGGATAAGGTCACAAAGACTTTAATATTAACTGGTTTATCAATCTTTTGGATACGTTCTAAGAGTTCTGCAGGGACTTCACTCTCTGTTCCAGACATTTCGATAAGTGCAGAAATAAATGAATTGATTTCATGTCCTGCTGGAATACCATTGAATTTAACACGTTT
>DASSDQ010000093.1:0-7690 GCA_035697025.1 Erysipelotrichaceae bacterium
TAACTCATATCAGGTACAAAAAATACCAGAATCGTGAATACAGCCATTGGGACTGGAATCGCTTTTAAGTATGGAATGAGTTTACCTTTTTTTGAATGCGTACGATCTATTAATGATCCCATTATTGGATCATTAATCGCGTCAAATACACGAGCAATTAACATTAAAGTTCCTACTGCGACGGGTAATAACTTAACGACATCGGTATAAAATACCATGATATAAGCAGTCGCATAATTATAAACCATGTTCTGACCTAAACCAGCTAAACCAAAGGAAAGGCGTTCTTTTAATGATAGATGATTGTCTTGCATACAAACTCCTTTTTTCTTAGTATACTGATTTTAATCAAGATTTAAAAGGAGCATTCCATGGAAAAAAAGTTAAATGAGCGATTAATAAAAGAAATAGTCATTGAAAGTAATAATTTATTAGAACTTGTTCAATGGAATGACCAAAAAGAAGATATTGAAAAGATGAGAATTCAATTAAGTATCTTAATGGCCAAATGTGAAACATTAAAAGAAAAATTAGGATAAAGAGTAACTGAACGCTATATAAGAGTGGAGGTATTTTATGGCCACATCATCGCTTTTACTCTATGTCGCAGTCGCTGCAGGTGTCGCAGCAATCTTCAAAATTTTGACATCTACGCGTGGAAGAGTCAGTATTCCAGGTATTCAGATGACATGGGGGAAATAGAGGACAGTGTCCTCTTTTCTATATGAAAATAAAAGATACTAATGTAGAAGATCGTCCTCGTGAAAAAGTTAAAGAGTTTGGTATACGTGCATTAAGTCATCGCGAATTATTAGCACTTGTTTTAAGATCAGGAATAAAAGGCAAATCTGCGCTTGAGTTAGCGGATGATTTATTAAAAAAAGCGAACGGAATTAATGGATTAATTGGAATTGAATATGAAGATTTAATCAAGATAAATGGAATTAAAAGTGCTAAAGCATCTGAAATATGTGCAATTACAGAATTATCACGAAGAATGTCACTTTACCAAAGTATGGAAATTGATATCGTAGATCAACCTTTAAGACTCGTACAATGGTTAAAGAAAGAAATGGGTTCACTTAAACAAGAACATTTCTTAGTCGTATTTCTGAACACAAAGAATCATATTATTGGTTATCGTCCGTTATTTATTGGAGGACTTGATCGTTCGATTGTTCATCCTCGTGAAGTATTTAAACAAGCGATCTCACATTCTGCCGCACGAATTGTCGTTGTACATAACCATCCAAGTGGAGATGTGACCCCAAGTGAAAATGATTGGACTGTTACACAAGTACTTGAAGAAGCGGGTCAAACAATGGGAATACCACTTTTAGATCACATCATTATTTCTGAAAGAGGGTATACCAGTTTAAGAGAGGTCTTGAGAAAAGATTGAACTTATTGAGAATGCTCTTTATAATAGGGGTACAACTATGAAACAAATGACCCCGATTCAAAAAGCATTAGCTATTATTGCCAGTATTTTACTGGTTTTAACGATAAGTTTAAATGTTATACAAATGACTGCGCCAAAATTAGGACAAGACCAAAAGTCCTATAATTTCTTTGCGCAACTTCAATATGCACTTATATCACGACCTGCAACTGCGGTCACAAGTTTTATCTATGATTTAAGTTCTCTATGGAAAGTCATGGATGAAAATAAAATACTACGCTCACAAGTAGAACTAATTGCCATATACCAAGCAAAACTAGAAGAAGCGTATCGCGATATTGATGAGTTAAAAAAATTCAACGAATTACTTTTAAGTATGAGTGAATCTGATACAATTTCCGCAACCGTTATTCAACGTAGTTTAGAAAGTTTTACCCATACAATAGTGTTAAATATTGGGACAAACGATGGAGTTGAATTGGGTGATGCGGTTATTAGTAGTAAAGGTTTGATTGGTAAAGTAAGTAGTGTAAGTGAAAATACTTGTGTTGTATTACTCTTAACAACAGAACTCGATATCAATAAAATCACTGTAAAAATACAAGTTGATGAAGTTAAAACATCCGAAGCGATATTAGAGAATTATGATCCAAACACGCAAAGTTATACTTTGAAATTACTTGATACAAACTCATCTATTACAGAAGGTATGAAAGTTATATCGAGTGGATCCGGAGGTTTATTCCCTAGTGGTCTTTTAGTTGGTACAGTAAATCTTGTGGAAAACCTACCAAACGCGATCGGTTTGAAGATTTTGGTTTCACCAGCAGCGGATTTCTATCATTTAAATTATGTGGCAGTTGTTAAACGAGGCGTAATCAATGAGTAAATTTATCTATTTACTTACGTGTTTTATCATTGATACATTTCTAAACAGTATATTCCCTATAGATTATGCGAATATTCGTATGAGTTTCGTATCAAGTATGGGCATTGTAGGATTGATGTTTATTAGTCGAGATCTTGATTTTAAGAATTCTTTACTATTAGCTCTTGCGTTTGGTTTATTAGCAGATGTGACACATTATGCGTATTTCTTACTCTTTGCGCTTAGCTTTACAATAACTATTTGGATAATTCGCGTTTGGTCTAATCAATTAAACGAATCTTTACCAGAGTTCATAATACTAGGTGTCTTAACGATATTTGTAAAAGAATCGATTATATTTATTATCATGCGGACTATGGGGTTAAGTTCTATGTCTTTTGTGACATGGTTTACGTTCAGACAATTCCTTAGTTTAATTGGGAATATTCCATTGATTGTGATCGCTTATTATGGATATGCGTTTAAGAATCAGTTTGAACATAAAAAGGATATTATTCGTCGTAGAAATGAAAAAACACTTTGGATGAAGGTCTCTAATCCTTTTGAATGAGTATGATATAATATCAAAGGATGGTACAGTATGAAAAAAATTATACTCATATTTATTAGTTCAATACTCATTTTAACAAGCTTAACAGCTTGTAAACTATCGGTCTTAAATGTTGGTGTTACAACGTATCCAATCCAATATTTAGTTAATCGTATTGCGCAAGATAAAGTAAATGTCATTCAATTTAGTGAAGGACAAACAATTACTCGAGCTCAGATTGTTGCGGACTATAAAGACAAACTCGAAACGACTGATGTCGTATTCTATTTCGGTAAGCTTGAACCATATTTTTCTGTTTATTTAAATGAATTTCAAAATTCGAGTACACAATTAATTGATTTAACCAGTAATGCAGGGGTTTACCGTTTCCAAAGATACACTGTCACTAATGTTGGTGATACGCAAGTAACGCTTGAGGATAAATATTATGAATCTAATCTATTTGATAATGTGAATACATATGATACAGATCCAATGTTGTGGTTAGATCCTATTACCATGATATCCATGGCTGGTACGATTAAAGATTGGTTAATTGAGAAATTCCCAGAAGAAAAAAATCTATTTACATCTAACTATGATGTACTCAAACAAGAATTGGCTCGACTAGATGCGGATTATCAAGAGTTATGGAAACAAGATATCGGCTTTGTATCAGTCACACCAAGTTTTGGGAACTGGCAAAAAGCATATGGTGTACAAGTATACCCATTAATCTTGTCACGTTATGGTGTACTTCCATCTGTTGAACAACTAACCGTTATCAAAGAGAAAATTAAAGCAGATGGGGTTAAATTAATCGTACATGAACCTAATTTAACTGAAGATATGGAAGCTCTCTATAATGCGGTTAAAACTGAATTAGAACTTGAATCAATTGAGTTACATAGTTTATCATTCCTAAGTGAATTGGATGTAACAAATAATAAGAATTATATGACGATAATGTTTGAGAATCTTAATACATTAGAAGGATTAGCACCTTAACCAAAGTTTGACTTTGGTTTTTTTATACCACTTGTATGTTAAAATAGTGAAGTGAGGTTCCTATGAAAAAAATGTTACTTGTAGATGGTAATTCGCTCTTCTTTAGAGCGTATTATGCGACTGCTTATACACGTATGACTACGACATCTTTTGGTGTCCCAACCAATGCGGTATTTGGTTTTGCGACCATGTTAAATAAAGCGATTGAGTTAGTTTCTCCCCAAGCAATGGTTATTGCGTTTGATAGCGGGAAGAAAACATTTAGACATGATAAATTTGAAGATTATAAAGGTACACGAAAAGAATTACCAACAGAACTTGTTCAACAATTCCCGATTGTCCGCGAATATTGTGAAGCACAAGGGTATTGTTACTACCAACACGATGGGTTAGAAGCTGATGATATTATTGGTTCACTCGTAAAACGTTATCCTGATTGGGATATCAATGTATTAAGCAGTGATAAAGATTTATTACAACTTATTGATAAAACAACATCTGTTTGGCTAATGAAAAAAGGTCTAACAGAAATTGAAAAAATGGATGAAGCAGCACTAAAGGAAATGTGGAACTTAAGACCGGATCAAATTCCTGATTTAAAAGGATTAATGGGAGATGCTTCAGATAATATTCCAGGATTACCAGGGGTAGGTGAGAAAACAGCTCTAAAACTTCTTGATGAATATGGAAGTGTAGAAAATGTAATTGCGAATTCTAGTCAATTAAAAGGAAAACTAAAATTGACGGTCGAAGAGTTTCATGAAAAAGCTACATTCTCAAAATGGTTAGCAACCATTAAAACCGATGCGGAGTTTGAACTTAATTTAAACAGTGCACTATTCCAACCGAATGTCTTTACAGCCAACCAATTCTTCACAAAATATGAAATGAAGACACTTATCAAAGAAGCGAATGTGAATAATGGACATACGTCTGAAAATATGAGTTTCCATGATTTGAATCTTACTGGAATGATCAGTATTTTTGCGCATTACCGTTTAGATCAAGATTGGCCACATCCAATTCTTGGTTTAGCATTTTCAGATGGTGAAAGAAGTTGTTACTTAAGTTATGAAGAATTAGTTAAACATCCAAGTGCTTTAGAGATGTGTGAAAATAAAAAAGATTTAATCACATACGATATCAAGAGTCTGATGCATGCACAAACAGTTGATTTTAAAATAAATAGTAATGTTTGGGATTGTATGATTCTTGGATTTACGGTAGATAGTAATTTAAATACCTATCAAAAACTAGCGGACCAATACCAATGGCCATCCTATCCTGTAGCAAAATTAGATGAAGAAAATACAGGTTTAGCACGTCAAATTGCACTTAAAATGCATGCTAGTTTCAAACAAATGAAAGAAACATGTGAACAAGAAGGATTGCTCAAAGTCTATACAGATATCGATTATCCATTAGTGTCTGTTTTATATGAAATGGAAAAAGATGGAATTCGCGTAAATGGCGCAATCTTAGATGAAATTGCGGAATCAAGCTTAGCAAATCTAAATCGATTGGCAAAGGATATCTATGGCTTTGCGGGTAAAGAATTTAACATTAACTCTCCTAAACAATTGGGTGAAATACTATTTACACATTTAAATCTTAGCGCAAATCGCAAACTATCGACTTCTATTGAAGTATTAGAAAGTTTAAGAAATGATCATCCTATAATTGAACCATTAATTGAATATCGTAAGTATCAAAAAATCTATTCTACCTATGCAGTAGGATTAAAGAAGTTTATCTTAGCAGATCAAAAAATTCATACTGTTTATAATATGACAACTGCGCAAACAGGACGATTATCATCAACTGATCCAAATCTTCAAAATATATCCATAAAAGATGAAGAGGCACGTGAAATACGTAAGGCATTCTTACCAAGTGAAAACAATGTTTTATTCGCATGTGATTATTCACAAATCGAATTACGTGTTTTAGCCCATATGGCTGATGAAAAATCGTTAATTGATGCGTTTACTCACAATATCGATATTCATACTAAAACAGCGATGGATGTATTTGGCTTAAAAGAAGAAGAAATAAATTCTAAAGTAAGACGTCAAGCTAAAGCTGTTAACTTTGGAATTATCTATGGAATATCTGATTTTGGATTAGCTGCACAGATTGGGACAGATCGCTATACGGCGAAAACGTTCATTGAACAGTACTTAAAAACATATAGCGGAATCAAAGGTTATATGGATTCTACCATCGCATTCTGTCAGGCAAATGGATATGTAGAAACATTATTCAAACGTAGACGTAGTATTCCAGAAATCGATTCAAGCCAATACCAAGTTCGTGAATTTGGTAAACGTGCCGCAATGAATGCGCCTATTCAAGGGACTGCGGCAGATATTATAAAAATAGCGATGATTAAAATTCATCAGAAGTTAAAAGAAAATGGTTATAAGACTCGTATGTTAATTTCAGTGCACGATGAATTGGTTTTTGATGTACCAAAAAATGAACTCGAAGAAGTTCGTAAACTTATCGAAGACACAATGATTCATGCGGTAGATTTAAATGTACCAATGGATGTATCTAGCAGTCATGGAAATAACTGGTACGAGGCTAAATAATGCCAGAGCTTCCAGAAGTAGAAACCGTAGTACGGATACTTTCATCACAAATCATTCATCAAACCATTCAAGGTATCACAATACGATGGGATAAAACGGTAGAAAACAAGACATCATTCATTAATGAAGTCATAGGCCAATCAATTCAATCCATATCACGTCGAGGTAAATATATCTGTGTCAATCTAAATCGAGGAACAATCCTTATCCATCTAAGAATGGAAGGGAAATTCTATATTCGAGATAAGAATGAAGTACCATTCAAACATACGCATGTCATTCTTCATCTTGACGCATATAACTTAGAATTTAATGATACCCGTAAATTTGGTAGAATGATGTATACAGAAGATGCACAATCATATCTCAATACAAAGTTAGGTTTAGAGCCATTTGATCAAAACTTAACGATTGATTACTTACGCAAAAAGGCAAAAAATAGAAAAGTTGCGCTTAAGACATTCTTGCTTGATCAATCAGTAATCGCAGGAATAGGGAATATTTATTCGGATGAGATTTGTTTTAAAATGATGTGTAATCCACATACTTCAGTCGCAAAATTAACTAAAAAGGATTGGGCTAACTGTATTCTATTTACACGAACAATTTTACAATCCGCAATTGATGCGGGTGGAACGAGTGTTAGATCGTATACATCAAGTTTAGGTGTCACTGGTTTATTTCAACTCAATATACTGGTCTATGGTCGGGCAAATCAACCATGTCACAACTGTCAAACTTTATTAGTAAGAGCGGTTATCGGCCAAAGATCCAGTGTATATTGTCCAAACTGTCAAAAGAGGTAAACTATGAGAATTGCGATAACAGGATCAATGGGTACAGGAAAATCAACCGTTGCACAAATTATTCGAGAGATGGGTTACACCGTACATGATGCGGATCAAATAGCCAAGCAACATCTCGAAAGTGAATGTGTTAAGAATGTACTATTACATCGCTATGGACAAAGTATACTAAACACGGATAATACAATTGATAAAGCGTATTTAGCAGCGCGCATATTTAATTATCCTGGCGAGAAAAAAATGTTGGAAGACTTACTCTATCCATATGTCTATAGTGAACTAACACGCAGAACAGATGAACCAATCGTATTTAGTGAAGTGCCATTACTCTATGAAAGTAATGGTGAACATTACTTTGATGAAGTATGGGTTGTTGTGAGTGATGAAACAAAAATGGTAGAACGATTAAAAACAAATCGTAATTATACAGATCAAATGATACAAGAACGACTTCAACACCAA
>DASSDQ010000094.1:0-5631 GCA_035697025.1 Erysipelotrichaceae bacterium
TTTCCATTCGTTGGAGGACATGAAGTATTTGGAGAAGTTGATTCAATTGGTTCAAATGTTGATCCAAAAATATATTCAGTTGGTCAAAAAATTGTTGGTCGCTTATTAAATGCGTGTGGTGAATGTTATTTCTGCAGAAAAGGTGAATCAGCACATTGTGTTAATCAAAATAAAATTCAAGATGATCAATTTGAAATTGCTGGGCTTGGTGGGTTAGCTGAATATGTCGCATTAGATTCTAAACAAGTATTTAAAGTTGCGAATGATACATCACTTGAAGTTGGTGTATTTGCAGAGCCATTAGCGTGTGTCATTAAATCATTTGAAATCGGCAAACCTGAAATGGGAGATGATATTGTTGTACTAGGAGGTGGAATTATGGGGCAGTTACATATTCTACTTGGTAAAATGAATGGCTGTAGAGTCATTTTAAGCGAACCGGATCCTGTTAGAAGAGAACACGCAATTAAACTTGGTTGTGATTTAACCATTAATCCACTTGAAACAGATCCAGTTGAATTTGTTAAATCTGTTACGGAAGGTAGAGGAGCTGAAGTTGTATTTAATGCGACAGCAATTCCAGCGGTTGCTCAACAAGCTATCGATATGACTGCTCGATTAGGAAGATGCATTATGTATAGTACAATCATGCCGGATAAACCACTAGAAGTAAGTGGAAAGATGCTTCATAATACAGGCAAAATTCTAACTGGTACAGTAAATCCTTCGGTTGAATCTTTCTTCAAAGCAAGTAACATGATTTCAAAGAAAATTGTAGATACAAGTTCTCTAATTTATGGCACATACGACTTAAATAATGCTCAAAAAGCATTTGAAGATGCTATAGATCCTAAGACTATGCGTTGTGTCATAAAGTTTAATGGGAAGTAATGACGTATTAATCTTATTTAGAATGTAAGTTGTTTGGAATAAATAAGAGTAATTCAATTCTGAATTACTTTTGTTTTAGTAAATAGTTAGAAAATATAACTAAAGAAAGGGATAATATGTTAGTTTCAATGTCAGAGATTTTAGAAAATGCAAAAAAAGGCAAATATGGTGTTCCAGGGTTAGGTGTTGTAAATGAATTGACCGCAAGAGCATGTTTTGAAGCAGCTGAAGAAATGAATTCGCCTTTAATTCTATTGTGCGGTTATGGTCATAATCCAGACATGAAATATTTTGGTCGCATATTAAATGATATGGCAACTAAATCACATTTACCAGTTGCGATTATAATCGATCATAGTTCGACATTTGAAGATGCTATAAAGGGAATAAGTGTGGGATTTAATACAATAATGGTGGACCGTTCTAGCTTGCCTTATGAAGAAAATGTAGCGCAAGTAAAAGAAATTGTACGGATTGCACATGCAGCAGGTGTTGGAGTTGAAGCAGAACTTGGACATGTTGGTAGTGGTGATAACTATAGTGTTGATGGAATATCATCGTTAACAAAACCTGAAGAAGCAGTTAGGTATGTTGAGGAAACAGGAGTCGACTGTTTAGCAGTTGCGATTGGATCTGCACATGGAGTATATAAAGGAACACCAAAATTAAGGTTTGATTTATTAGATGAATTAGCTGAAAAAGTTCCTGTTCCTCTTGTACTTCATGGTGGTTCAGGAACAGGAGATGAGAATTTAGCCATTGCATGTTCAAAAGGAATATGTAAAGTGAACATTGCTAATGACTTGTTCCGTGGAGCATATAATAAGATTCAAGAATTTGGAATGGATGGAAATAAAATATATATGATGTTTCCAAAATTAGAAGAAGGTTATAAAGAAACAGCGATTCATTATATGAAGACTTTTGGAAGCGCTGGAAAAGCCTGGCAAAATAAGCAATATTTAAAAACCGGGGTTATATCTGATCCTAATGAAGCTAAATAACTTTATATAAGTATTCAAATATTGAAAGTACAAACCCCTTAACCAAAGTTGTGATTAAGGGGTTATTTTTAAGTTTTAAGCATAAGTACTAATACACTTGTTTTGATATATTTTTAATAATCATTTTTTTCACATCATACACTATTTAAGATTTTACTTCGATCTGTATAAGCTTGAGAATGTACTAAAGGTAGTTGGTGGACTGATTGTAAGTATAATCTTAGCGTTTATCGTAATGAGCTTGTAGTATGTAAAATATCACTAACTTCGATATATGTTATAGTGTGGATAAGTATCGAAGTTGAAAGAGGTTAAAAATGAAATTTATAGATGAGTTGAAAAACCAGAAATATATAAAAGCATATTCAGAATCTAAATTTGTAGAAAAGATCATGAAGTTTGCGAAGAATGCAGGAATCAAAGTAATTTATGTAGCGTTATTGTTGTTTTATACGCTCCAGAAAGCTTCGACACCATCATGGGCTAAATCCGCTATTATTGGCGCATTAGGATACTTTATTCTACCTACAGATATCATTCCAGACATATTACCAATTGCAGGATTCTCTGATGATATCACCGCATTACTAGCAGTCATTGTCGCAGTCGCATTGTATGTGGATGAAGATACGAAATCAAAGGCAAAGGCAAAGTTACATATCTGGTTTGAATCATATGATGAAGTAGAATTAAAAGAAATTGATGATAAAATTCAAAAAAACTAAAAAGACGATTATTTCGTCTTTTGTTTATCGATATGTTTTAAATTAATTACATACAATTAAGAATATAAAAACTAGATGAGCATAATTAATGGGATTTTCTGCATTTCTATTTAACGCATAAAAGATGTTAAAATAAATAAATAGCATGGAGTAAATATGGAAATAACATCAAGAAACTACACAAAAGATTTTGGTATAACAAAGGATTATTTTAAGGTACGAGACTTTCTATTAAAGTTAGGTGATTGTGAATTTGTTTATGCAAGATGGGATTGGATGATAACTCATACACATCTTGAAGTAGAGAACTTAGATAAGATAAAGATATGGGAGAATAATAACGAAATAGTTGCGCTTGTGACGTTTGATACGGTTCTCGGGACAGGCTATTGTTTAACCTTACCTGAATACGCGTTTTTGAAACGTGAAATGCTTATTTATGCAGAAGAACATTTAAAGAAAGACAATCAATTTAAAATAGTAATCCCCAATGAGGATATTGAGTTTCAAAAGATAGCACAAGATTTAGGGTACAATGCTTCAGATGACTCTGAACATGACGCAATAATTTATACAGACTCAAGTAACTTTGAGTATTTGTTACCTGAAGGCTTAAAAATAATCTCAATGGCAGATAGATATAATTCATATGAGTATCGAAAAGTACTTTGGAAGGGATTTAACCATGAATTAAATGGTGAAGGTCCTTTGGTTTATACAGATGAGGACACAAAACGAGTTGATCTTGAAATGAAAAGACCTAATGTAGACTTATCATTAAAACTCGCGGTTATCAATCAAGAAGGTGAGTTTGTCGCATATTGTGGGATGTGGTTTGATTCTAAAACCGATTTTGCATTAATAGAACCACTCGCTACTATTCCAGAGTATAGGAATAAAGGACTTGGGAAAGCGCTTGTATATGAAGGGATTAAAAGAGTTTCAAATCAAGGCGCAAAACGAGTGTTTGTAGGTTCGTGTAATCAGTTTTATTATAGAATTGGTATGTTGCCTTATAGAGAATCCGCAATATGGGATAAAAAAAGCATTTAGAATAATGAACTAAATGCTTTTTTTCTAGTGTAACCTAACTTTTTAATGAGTAATTCAACAAATTTTATTGAGTTGAGTGCTGCGATTTCTAAATTATCATCAAATGAACTTAAACTATTTTCATCAGCATTATCAGACATGGAACGTATAACAATAAATGGAATATTATTAACATAACAAGTATGTGCAACACTAGCACTTTCCATATCAACGCATAAAGGATTAAAACGTTCAATTAATTGTTCTCTTTCATTATGCGTAATAAATGATTCACCAGTAATAATTCTTCCAAAGTAACATTTAGTATTTTCTATGAAATTACTTGCGACAATCTCACTTAATCTTAATAGTTTTATATCCGGTTTGAAATAAATTTCTTTCATCCATGGATGATACTCTGTTAAAATACCAGGCGAAACATCATGATATGCGACTTCATTAGAAATGACAACATCGCCTACTTTAAGTAAATTGTTTAATGCGCCAGCGACACCTGTAAGTAGTATATGTGTAACTTTAAATTCACTAATCAGGATCTGTGTCGCAATTGCTGCGTTAACTTTACAAACTCCTGAAAACGCCGATACAACATCAACGCCTTCATATACGCCTGAGTAAAATTTTAACATTGCGTGTTCATTTATCTTTGCGTTAGATATTTTGTTTATGAAAGGTAATATTTCGCTTTCTGCAGGTCCAATTATTCCAAGTTTTAACATTATTCTTTTCCCCCATTTATTTTAACTATAAAAATCATACTTTAATCAAATTGTTTTCTTTTCTACTTCATTTGTTATTTGAGATAATACTTCAATTTGTCCTCGCGTAATTTCTCTAAGTTCTGGTAGATAATTATCATTGATTGAACGAATTGTAAGTTGAACATGATCAGAGAATGATTTATTAAGGATCTCAATATCCTTTAATTTATTTAAGATAATATCGGTATACGTGATAGGGAATTCAATTATAGTATCAATCATCTCAATAATAGGATTTAACTTGATTGTCTCAATTGCTTGTACAACCGAGTTACTATACGCTCTTGTTAATCCACCCGCTCCGAGTTGGATTCCACCATAATAACGAATAACCAGCGCTAAGACATCAATAATAGACTGTTTACGTAATACTTCCAACATGGGTAAGCCAGCGGTACCACTTGGTTCACCATCGTCATTACTTTTCTCGAGTTGATTAACGCGATAGGCACTACAAATATGCGTCGCTTTTGGGTGACGTTTATGTGCATCCTTGATAATTGTGTTAACTTCATCAAGCGAAAAGACCCGATAAAGTTCTGTGATAAACTCGGATTTCTTGATGATAATTCGATGGCTTGTGTTACAATTTAAGCGATAATTCATGGTTAAAGTTTAACCGATTAATGACTGAAATAAAAGGGAGCACCGAATGATAAAACGCTATTCAAGACCACAGATGACAGAAATATGGGAAGATAAAGCTAAATTCAATCAATGGCTAAAAGTAGAGTTAGCTGTTTGTGAAGTTTACCATGAACAAGGGATGATTAATTCCCAGGAAATAAATGCGCTTAGAAATGCGTCATTTGATATCGATCGAATCTACAAAATTGAAGAAGATACGAAACATGATGTGGTCGCATTTACCCGTGCAGTCAGTGAAACATTGGGTGAAGAAAAACGTTGGATTCATTATGGCTTAACATCAACGGATGTCGTAGATACAGCACAGGGATTAATCGTAAAAGAAGCGAATCAAATTATTCGTGATGATTTAAATAAACTAAGTGCAGCACTAAAAGTCAAAGCACTTCAATATAAGAATTTACCATGCATGGGAAGAACACATGGTGTACATGCGGAAATAACGAGTTTTGGGTTAAAATTTGCGCTTTGGGTTGATGAACTTAATCGTCAAATCAATCGTTTTGAACTAGCTGCTTCAGAAATTGAAGTAGGTAAAATAAGTGGTGC
>DASSDQ010000095.1:0-5269 GCA_035697025.1 Erysipelotrichaceae bacterium
CGCTAATTCTACTGCAGGTGTTGGACGATCATCTGGTTTGAAAACTTTTTCTACGAACTTGCCATAAGTCATAAAGCCAATTATTAAAATCACTAAGGCTACAAAAAATGTAATCATAACTATCCTCCTTTTAAATGGACAGTCATATTATATTTATTCTAAATTGATAACGCTTACAATTTGGACGAAATGTAAAAAAAACGGGATGAAATGTATAAATCCCGTTTTAAAAATCAAATAGTGTTTTTAACTGTGATACTTTATTACGACTAATTGGTATTACTTTTTGATTAAATCCAATCAATTTCATACCATATGTATTATTAAACCAAGGTACAAATTCATTCACCATATTTAGATTTACGATGTAACTTCGTTGTACACGCATGAATCCACAATTTTGTAAGCGTTCTTCTAACTTATCTAAAGATAAATGCGTTGTATACTCCCCTTTTATTGTATTTACAATCGAATGTTTATCTAAGGCAGTGATATACGTAATTTCTTGTATATTTAATACAACAACCTTTTCATGTGTACAAACCGTCAATTTGTCAGCCGGACACATCGGTACATTTGTTTTAGGTTGAACTTTCATCATACGATTTAATGCCCGTATAACTTCTTCTTTACGAAATGGTTTCATAACATAGTCAACAGCACTTATCGAAAACGCATCAACCGCATATCGATCATATGCAGTCGCAAACACAATCGGAATCTTATCACCGAAATTCTCATCAATAAATCGCCCAATATCCATTCCAATTCCATCAGGCAACTGCATATCTAAAAATACACCATCTAACTCAATGTTCTTTATGATACCAATTGCACTCTCAACACTATCTGCTTCAAGTATTTCGATATTATTTACTTCTTCCTTGATTAAAAATTTTAATTCACTTCTTGATATTCTTTCATCATCGACGATTAATAGTTTCATATTAAATACCTAATTTCGGAATGTTCATAGAAATAGTCGTCTGTACTTCAGGTACACTATGAATCATTAATCCAACATTATTTGGATAAATACTCTTTAATCGATGATGTGTATTCGCTAATCCAATTTTATCTTTATCTTGTTGGTTCTTATATAGATTCTCAATAATGTGTTTCTGAATACCATTACCATTATCGATAATCGTAATATGTAGTACGTCCTTAACTTCAATAATCTTAATCTCTACTTTTAATGTATTCTTCATACCATGTTTAATCGAATTCTCAATTAATGGTTGTAAAATAAAGTTTGGAACTAGGAAATGTAAATCTGGTGAAACATCAATAACTACTTCAAGTCGATCTTCGAAACGCGCTTTTTCAATCTCTAAATACGACAATACATGTTCAATTTCTTCATGAATATCAATCATATCTTTATGTGTAGATAACGTGTTTCTAAAATAAGAAGATAAAGCTAATAAAAGTGATCTAGCACGATCAGGATTTTCTCTACAATAAGCACTTATTGTATTTAATGCATTAAATAGAAAATGAGGGTTTATTTGGTATTGTAAAGCCTTTAATTCTGCTTTCTCAAGCAATTTCTTTTGATAATCGATTTCAGATAATTCAAGTTGTGCAGAAAACAAGCTTGTTAAGCCATTTATAAATTCCAAATCAGTTTCTATTTTTTCTTTAAATTTTTGATCACAGATACTCAAAGTCCCAATCACATTATTATTTCTTACAAGTGGTGCAATTAATATACGTTTGAATGCTTGATTCAATTTATACTTACGAAGTTCATCTTCATGTAAGATTATTGTTTTATTCGCATTCATACAATGTTTTAGTTCAATATTAAACATCGTATCAAACTCTGGTAATTTTAATATATTCTCGCCTGCAAACGCTATGACATTATCTTGATTGCTTATTAGTACAGCGTATGACTCAGAGTTAGACCAAATTGTTTTAACTGTTTCTTGCATACTCTTTACATGATTCAGCCCTTTACGCAAGTACGGTAAACACATTTCCGCTAAATCAAACGCTAGTTTTAGATGAAGAGCGGATTGTTGGTCAAGATTCTTTTGTACGGTATAAATTCCATCCACAAATATAACAACTCCAATTGAGTTTAATACAATCATCGGAACAGAAATGACTTTGACTAATTCTAATGCATCAGAATAAGGTCTTGCGATTAATAAAATAATTAACATTTGTATTATTTCTGCGACAAAAGTCGTATAAAAAATCAAACGATACTTATGTTTGCTAGACCGAATACGTTTGTACATGAAGCCACCGATTAATCCTTCAGTAATCGTAGAAATTGCACAGGCTAATCCAGTAAACCCATTTATATCAATCGCAAATCGATGTACACCCGCTATTATTCCAGCTAGTACACCAACTAAAGGACCACCTAAAAAACCACCCGCAATTACACCTATAACTCGTGTATTTGCGATTGCGCCATTAATTCTAATACCTGTATATGTCGCAAGAATCCCAATACAACCAAATAGAATCCCTAAAAAAACTTTCTCTACTGTGCTTTTTTGATGCTCAAAAACAGTTTTTCTAAAAAACTTCATTTTTGGTAAAATGTATCCAATTATCATTAGAATGGCAATATTTACAACTATATTACCTAAGATGTCATTTAACATGAAAGTCACCGTCCAGAAAAATAATAACATCTATCACAAATACTTTCATTATTTTTTTATATGATTATGACTTTTTAATATACCCTATCGCTATCGCACCTTTACCTGCATTAAGTCCAACGATCGGTGAAATAGATTCAATATATTCAGGTTCTCTATTTAAAATTGATTTAACACTCTTACTAAATTCATTTAAATCACTAGGATTATCAGAATAAACCAATGCATAAGATTCGATTCCAGTTTCTAACTCATCTTTACGAATACAATTCAAAATAGATCGAATTGCACTCTTTTGATTAAGCGATTTAAACGGAATAATCCCCTTACCTTCAGAATCGATTGATATAACGGGTTGAAGTTTCAATTTCGATAAAATAAAACCAGTAACTTTTGAAACTCTTCCACCTTTTAACATGTATTTCAAATCCTTAACACTCACATAGATTCTTAAGTTTGGAATAATTGTATTTAATCGTTCAATAATTTCATCAAACGATTTACCCTCTTTTTTGAGCTTAAGTGCTTCATAAACAAGTAATCCTTCGGTTACAGAATTACTCTTAGAATCAATGATTTCAATGCGTTTCCCTTCAGTTTTTAACTTATTAATCGACTTACGAATGTTATCAAAAGTACCACTCATTTTAGATGACACAAAAATCCCGATAACTTCATCATAGTGTTGTAAAACTTGATTAAATGCTCTTTCAATCGATTTAGGATTAGCTTGAGAAGAGCTTGGATTATAATGATAATCATCTAAATGTTCATAGAATTCTTTAGCTTGAATCGTAACTTTATCCATATATACGACTGAATCAATAATAAGATTTAATGGTAATAAGACACAATGTTCATCATCCATAAATTGTTTAGGTAGATCCGCTATTGAATCTGTAATTATAACCATCTTCGCCTTTTTCTTATGGATAAGATTTGCTTGAAGCCACATGTCATCTGCTTTGTGTGATAGTACTTCATTATCTTTAACTAATAAGCCCATTACGACATTAGGTTCATTGGTATGTAAATGGATATTTATATGTGATTCATTCTTATTCACCACAATAGAATCTCCAAAATGTTCTAATCGTTTCGCAACTTCTTCTTGAGTTAGTTCAGATTTGATTAAATATTGGGCACAATAGCGATATACCCCTACATCAACACTCTTAAAATCTTCTTCGATAATATCTAGAATCGCGGCTTTGTATTCAAGGTCTTCCAAATTATGATTCTTGATAAATCGTACGATTCCTTCTATAAAATAATAAAATGCTTGTGCTCCCGCATCCACAACATTATTATCTCTTAATACTTTTAATTGTTGCTTCGTCTGATTTACACCTTCTTGAAGTGATTTTAGAGATGTTTCGAAAATCGCTTCATAATCTTCATCCACATGTGAATCAAAATTATTCGCCCATTCACGCATTACTGTTAGAATTGTTCCTTCTTTAGGATGTGTCACTGATTTAATGGTATGTTGTGCCGCAAATCTTAAACTTTCGATCAATTCACTTGGTGATAAACTTGATTTAGATTCAATCGCTTGTGACCATCCATTAAAATATTGCGCAAAAATCATTCCCGAATTTCCATACGCATTATCAATCGATAATCGTGCAATTTTTAACATTGTTTGACCAGCATCTTCATTTTTTTCTGCACCTTGTAAGATCGATGTCATTGTAAGCGCAAGATTTGTCCCTGTATCTCCATCAGGCACAGGAAAAACATTTAATCGATTAAGATTTTGTTCATTTACGATAACGTTTTTTGCTCCTGAAACAATATATGAATATAACTCATGTCCGTTAATTTTCATGATAAATTTTACCCCAATAAATTAATAATAAAATATGATATTACACTAACACTTGTCGAAAGTGTCGTACCCCAAATCAAATCAATAATAGTAATATTTATCGGCCAATCTTTAATTGTCGCAAGATTGGTTAAATCATATGTCGCATAAGTCATAAAACCGAACAAAGCAGCTCTAATTATTAAGTTAGTCATATTCTTATCCATTAAACTTGGATACAGCACGAAGTAACAAACTCCACCTATAAAAATTAAGTAGAATACAACAGCTGCTAACCAATTTACATTATCTGCCATTAAATATCCTAAATATTTTGAATATAAGTCTTTCGCGATAAAACCTAACCAAATTAAATCAATAACCATAAATACAGTTAAAGTAATTCCATAATACAATAGCCATTTCATGTTAGTTTCCCCTTTTAATATTTATAAATGGTATAAAAATCGCTGTTTTAGACGCATATTCCGCAAACTCTGGATACTTTTCCATTCTCTTCTCCAATAACGGCACTCCAGATACATAACGTATGAAGTAGTTGATCGCAATAGGACTAATAATTGTCCAAATCGGTGCCCCAAAACCTAACGCTACGATAAATATTCCCCACCATAATACAGCTTCTCCAAAATAATTAGGATGTCGTGTATACTTCCATAAACCTGTTTGTATAATTGATTTTGTTTTACTCGTTTCAATATGTCGTTTTAATTGTGCATCCCCAATACTTTCAAATAAATATCCAATGATATAAATTATTACACCAGTAATTACGAATGGATAAGATACTAAAGTGTTTTGTTGAGCCATA
>DASSDQ010000096.1:0-4525 GCA_035697025.1 Erysipelotrichaceae bacterium
ACAATAAAATCTTGCATATTATACACCTTCCTTTTGAAGACTTAATGCGGGTGAATCATTGCGTTTAATCAAGTAAACAATAACGCCAATATAAATCACAACACCAACTAAACCATACAATGCGCCGTTTCCAAGACTACCAGTTGTGATAAATGTGCCAATTTGATAAATGAAATACGCTAAAGTATAACCCATTCCAAGTTGGAATCCAATTGCTCCAAATAACCATTTTTTACTATCTAACTCCGCATTCATCGCGCCAATTGCCGCAAAACATGGAGGTGTAAATAGATTAAACACAAGATAAGCTAGAGCTGCGACAGTGGTTAATCCCATGATCGAAGCGACTTGACCAGAACCTGAAACTAATACAAGTTCTTCTGTGTTAATAAAGTTTGTAATACCAAATACAACAGCTAATGTTCCTACTACATTTTCTTTCGCAATAAATCCAGTAATCGCTGCGGCAGCTAATTGCCATAAACCGAAGCCTAATGGAATAAAGATTAGAGCTAATGGACTCGCAATACTCGCAAGAATACTAGTGGAAGCCATACCATCTTCGATTAATTGGAAATTCCAATTAAAGGTTTGCATGATTTGAACAAGTGTATTACTAATTAGAATAATTGTGACAGCTTTAATCACAAACTGTTTCCCTTGAGATATCATTGATATAAACGCACGTTTAAAGCTTGGGAAACGATATTCAGGAAGTTCAAGAATAAAGAAAGAACGCGTTGATGAGTCACCTGTAATTTTACGAATAACAAGTGCACCAACAACAACAATCAATATACCGATAAAATACATAAGTGTTCCTACCCATGCGGCTTCTTGGAAGAATACACCAGCAAATAACGCAATAACCGGTAATTTAGCACCACATGGCATAAACGAAGTTAACATTGCGGTTGTACGACGTTGACGATCATCACGTATGGTACGCGTTGACATAATTCCTGGAATTGCACAACCTGTACTGATAACCATTGGAATAATTGAACGACCAGATAGTCCAACTTTCTTTAAATAAGGATCCATTACAACGGCTACACGAGCCATATAACCACTATCTTCAAGCAATGCCAATAAGAAGAAGAGAACCATGATAAGAGGCAAGAAACCAACAATCGCTCCAACACCACCAATAATTCCATCCAATAACAATGCCCTTAATAAAGGCGAAACACTACTTCCAATAATTGAATCCACAACACCATAAAATGTATCAATCCAACCAACTAAGTAATCAGCTAAGAATGGACCTACCGTTGTTTGAGATATTGAAAATACAAAATATAAGATAAGCGCAAAGATTGGAATTCCTAAGAATTTGTTCGCAACAATTCTGTCGATTGAATCATTAATGTTCTGTTTAGAACTTGATTCTTTACGAATTTCAACATTTGTGACAAGTTGATTCACATACGTAAAACGTTTCTTATCCTGTTCGATTAATGTCTCTTTATCAATTGTATCTAAATCGACACCAACAAATGGTGCAGATTGTCCTTTTCCTATTACTTGATTACACGCGTTGATTAACTCTGATAATCCTTTATCATTAATCGCTGTTGTCTTAATAATAGGACATCCCAATAATTCTGATAATTTTTCAGTATCAATTTCAATCGATTTTTTTCCTGTTAAATCCCATTTATTTAACGCAATAACAACAGGCACTCCCAATTCAAGTAACTGTGTTGTAAAGAATAAACTACGGTTCAAACTTGATGCGTCTACAATATTAATTATCACATCAGGATTTTCATTGTTTACATAATCACGTGTAATACGTTCTTCAGATGTAAAAGGTGACATTGAATATGTCCCAGGTAAATCGATAATACGTACAGGACTTATCCCTTTTGTGATTTGTTTTTTCGCATTACCTTCTTTACGAGAAACAGTTACCCCTGGCCAATTCCCTACATGTTCTATACTTCCAGTAATCGCATTGAATAATGTCGTCTTACCGCTATTTGGATTTCCTGCTAAAGCAATACGCATAGTTTCTCCTCTATTGTTAGCTATAGCTAACTTAACCTATAAAAAATTAAACGATAATCGCTTTCGCTAATTCCGTATCAATACTATATCGAGCATCGTTGATATTAACCACAAATGTTGAACTTAACTTTGATATTACAGTTATTGTTTGTCCTTCATAACACCCTAATGTGAATAGAAAATCGCGCATTGCATGATCATTTGTTTGTATCGCTCGAATTACCTGAGTGGTATTCATTTTCACTTTTGTTAAATCATGTCCCATACTGTTTTCTATCTCCACTTCGAATGTTTCATCAATTAAATTTTGTCTTTTTAGCACAATATCCATATTAACTTAACTCTTCTTTATTTAAATATTCTTTTATAGATTCTAATAAAGTATCAGTAATGACATGTTCCATACGACAAGCATTCTCTTCCGCATCCTCAGGACTTAAATTTAGAGATTGTTGCAAGTACTCAGTAATAATCAAATGTCTCTCATAAATTTCTTGCGATAATATTCTACCTTTGTCCGTCAATGTGACTGGTCCATAATCATCTTTATTAATCAATAAGCGATTTTTAAGTTGATCCATTGCTTTTGTAACACTTGGTTTTGAAATGTTTAACGCCTTAGAAATCTCGGCCACATGTGCATGACCTTGGCTTTTCTCTAATAGATAAATCGTTTCTAAATACATTTCTGCTGAATCGTGATATTTCATCGCTTTCCCTCAAGAGTTACCCATAACTAACTTTCATAGTATAGTATAAGCGAATCACTCACAAATGCAAGTTAGAATGTTCACAATTAATTGATTAAATTAGTAAATTTCATTGATACTATGTGATATTTGTCATATTTTGTGAAAGTTGTTGCGTTTCGCACAAATAAAAAACATCTATACAAGATAGATGTTCATTTTAGATCATTTTTGTCGTCCAGTTTTCCACATTCCATACATCACTTACAATATCTTGATAGAACTCTGGTTCATGACATACAAGTATGATTGTGCCTTTATATTCCTGTAACGCACGTTTCAATTCATCTTTTGCGTCCACATCTAAATGGTTTGTTGGTTCATCTAAGACTAGGACATTGCTTGGTGTATTAATAATCTTACATAAACGAACTTTAGCTTGTTCACCACCACTTAATACTGACACTTTTGATTCAAGTTGTTGGCGTGTTAGACCTACTTTGGCTAAGGCATTACGTACTTCAAGTTGATTCATGCTTGGGAATGCTTTCCAAACATCTTCAATACAACTTAAGTTATTATCTTTTTTAACTTCTTGTTCGAAGTATCCAATGGATAAGAATTCACCGGTATGTATATTCCCTTCAAATGGTTGAATAATACCTAAGATACTCTTCAATAGAGTTGATTTACCCAAACCATTTGCACCTGTTAGTGCAATTTTTTGTCCACGTTCAACTAAGAATTTCAATGGTTTTGAAAGCGCTGATTCATAACCTATGACTAAGTTTTCTGTCTCAACAATAACTCTACCCGCAGTTCGTGCTTGTTTGATATTGAAAACTGGTTTTGGTTTCTCAGGATTTAACTCAATGCGTTCCATTTTATCCAATACTTTTTGACGTGAAGCCGCAATACCACGGGTTGATACACGTGCTTTATTACGTTGTACAAAGTCTTCCAAACGCGCTATTTCTGATTTTTGACGTTCATAGCTTGCTTCTAATGCGTATTTATTCATCTCATAGATACGAAGGAAATCATTATATCCACCGACATATCGAGTTAGTTTTAAGTTCTCAACATGATAGATTAAGTTAACAACTTCATCTAAGAATGGAATATCATGTGAAATTAAGATAAACGCATTTTCATATTCTTGTAGATATCGTTTTAACCATATAATATGTTCTTCATCTAAATAGTTTGTAGGTTCATCTAATAATAAGATATCGGGTTGTTCAAGCAGTAATTTGGTTAACAATACTTTTGTACGTTGTCCACCACTTAAATCATCCACATCACGATCTAAACCTATGCTGGATAAACCAAGTGCAGATGCGACTTCATCGATTTTTATATCGATTTTATAGTAATCATGATGATCTAGCATATCTTGTAATATACCAATTTTATCTAATATTTTATCCATATCAATCTCTGGATCGAGTGCCATTTGATTGTAAAGTTCCATAATTTCAGCTTCGACATCAATTAAATATTGAAAAGCTTTTTGTAGATTCTGACGAATTGTTGTACCCTTTTCAAGAACTGTATGTTGATCAAGATATCCAACACGCACCTTCGATGACCAAGTAACTTTACCTTCATCAGGAGTTAATTTACCGGTAAGTACACTGAAAAAAGTTGATTTACCTTCACCATTTGCGCCGATTAAACCAACATGTTCACCTTTTAATAATCTAAATGACACATCTTCGAAGATTCCACGATCTCCAAATCCATGACTTAAGTTTTCTACTGTACAAATACTCATAAAATACCTCCAACTAATAACAATCGCTATCATACACGAGTTATGC
>DASSDQ010000097.1:0-39626 GCA_035697025.1 Erysipelotrichaceae bacterium
AACAGGTCGTGCTAGTAAACGCTTATTTGAATTAAATGGTGTCGAGTCATTCACAATCCATTCGTTATTAAAATGGGATTTAGAGTCGAATACTTTTGGAATGGATGAAACAAATCCATTATCCATTGATTGTTTGATTATAGATGAGTTCTCAATGGTCGATACTTGGTTGATGAGTCATTTACTTAAAGCGAGTCAACAAGTTAAAAAAATACTAATTGTTGGGGACAAAGATCAATTACCGAGTGTTGCGCCGGGACAGGTATTAAAAGACTTGATTGAATGCGAAGTCTTTCCAGTCATTTCACTCAAACACATTTATCGTCAAAAAGAAGGTTCTGATGTGATTAGTTTAGCGCATCAGATTCGCGAACAAGCGCTTGATTTTGATCAATTTAAACAAGATATTCGCTGGTTTGATTGTAAAGCAATTGATGTTAAGAAATTAGTGTTGGATGTTATTCAACAAGCATTATTAAAAGGATATCCACTTCAACACGTACAAGTTTTAGCGCCAATGTATTCTGGATTAGCTGGAATCGACGCTTTAAATCATGCGATACAAAAATTTGTGAATCCTTACGATGAGAACAAACGTGAATTAAAAGTTGGGACGCAGACGTTTAGAGAGAACGATAAAATACTACAATTAAAAAATCAACCGAATGATGATGTATACAACGGCGATATCGGAACATGTGTTGAAATCGTATATGCTCGCGAAGATGAACTTAAACAAAACCGGATCATTGTCGATTTTGATGGTCGTATAGTTGAATACACATCTGAGACATTTATCAATATTACGTTAGCGTATTGTGTATCTGTACATAAAGCTCAAGGGAGTGAATATCCAATCGTAATCTTACCGGTTGTGCCTGAACATCGCTTTATGTTGCAAAAACGTTTACTTTATACCGCCGTAACACGCGCAAGTAAATCACTGATATTAATTGGGTCTAAACAACTTTTTATCCAAGGCACAACCTTAAATGAGGATATTCCTCGTAAAACTTGTTTACTTGACTATTTAATCACATAGTCTTAAGTGATACACTAATCTTATGGAAAAATTGAATCGTAAAACACAAATCATTATTTTACTGAGTCTTTTTAGTTTAGTCGTATTAATTCTTGTGATTGTTTATCCCATTCTTCCCGCACAAATTCCGATGCAATATTCTCTGACTGGTTCAGTTAATCGATATGCGGATAAGTTTGTGGCAGTATTAACAGCAATCGGAATTAATGGAGCTTTATTCCTCTATAACTTCTTTGGATTTAAAGAGAAGATACCAACAAAGAATTTTATCGTGAGTATCGTTTTATCTGTAATTAGTGTTGTCGCAATATGTGCATCACTTTTGGTTCAATAGGAGAAAAATATGATTGAAATCAAGAATATTAGTAAGACTTACAATGGTAAAGTCAAAGCTGTGAATCACCTCAACTTAACTGTGGAAGATGGAGAAATCATTGGATTTATCGGTCCCAACGGAGCTGGTAAAACAACTACACTCAAAATGATGACGGGTATTTTAAATCCGGATGAAGGTGAAATTCTATTAAATGGAATAAACATTCAACATGATCCACTTGAAGCAAAACGCCAATTTGGGTTTGTGCCTGATAATCCTGATATTTTCTTACGTCTTAAGGGTATTGAGTATTTAAACTTTATGGCAGATATCTATGATGTAAAGGAAGATGTTCGTCGTGAACGTATCGCACATACTGCAGATACATTCCAAATGACTAGCGCATTAAACGATACAATTCTTTCGTACTCACATGGGATGCGTCAAAAGATTATAATGATGGGCGTATTAGTTCATTCACCGAATATTTGGATTCTTGATGAACCTTTGACGGGTTTAGATCCTCAATCTGCATATGCTTTAAAAGAAATGATGCGTGAACATGTTGCACAAAATAAAACAGTATTCTTCTCTACACATGTATTAGAAGTTGCGGAAAAATTGTGTAGTAAAGTAGCAATTATAAATAAAGGTGAGTTATTCTTCTTTGGACCTCTTGAGTCTCTTAAGCAACAATATCCAGGTTTATCTCTCGAAGATATCTTCTTAAAGGTAACCTCTCATGAATAAGTATTTTGTCTTATTTAAGGTAATGTTAAAGAATACCTTTAATATTATCGATACCAAAGACAAGAAAAATGTTAGACGAATTATGTTCATCGTGTTTATCGCGATTGCAACAGCTCCAAGTCTTGTGTCATTTGGTTTCTTAACACGTGAAGCTTTGTTTATGTTACTTCCGATTCAACAAGAAGGTTTAGTGCTTAGTTTATTATTCTTAGCATTATCGACTGTTATCTTCTTTATGGCAATCTTCTTAGTCCCTGCGATCTATTATTTTAGTAAGGATAGTGAAACATTACTTGCTTTACCACTTACTCCAGATGCGATTGTATTAAGTAAATTTAGTTTATCCATGGTATATGAGTACTTAACGATATTTGCGATAAGTATACCGATATTAGCTGGATACATTAGTATAATGACGCCTGGAATATTGTTCTATCTATTATTAATTGTCATATTATTAACCATCGCAATTGTACCTTTGGCATTTGCGGGTTTAATTATCATGGTGATTATGGCGTTTGTACCATTCTTTAAGAATCGTGATTTCTTTAATTATGCGAGTGGCTTCTTAGCACTTGCGTTTGCGATTGGGATTAACTACTTAATGGGTGGCACAGCGACTTTAACACAAGAAAGTTTAATTCAGTTGTTAAACAGTGGTAATAACTCATTATTATCAATTATGCGTTTTATATTCCCTAACATACCATACGCAATTAATGCGTTGGTTAATCTAAACATTATTGATTTCTTTATTTATTTAGTTATTACTGCACTTATCCTATTCGTGTTTGTGTTTGTAAGCAAACTCGTATATTTCAAAGGTGTTATTGGAGTTAATGAAACTTCCGCATCTCGTAAGAACTTGAATCTTAAAGCATACAATAAAGAGACAAGCTCAAAAGGTGTTATCTTTAGTTACTTTATAAAAGAAATGAAGTTAATGATCCGTACACCTGTTTATTTATTAAACAATATCTCAACCGTTATCCTAATCCCTGCCATCTTAATCGTTACATTTGCGAGTGGTATTGGATCAGATGATGAGATTGTGACTTTAATTAATAGTATTGATTGGTCAAGTGGAAACATATTATTAATTGTTACATTCGCGGGATTTGTAATCGGGATTATGATGAGTACAATGAATTTAATAACAGTCACATCATTATCTCGTGAAGGCACGAATATCTATTATATGAAGTTAATTCCGATGTCTTATGTTAAACAAATTCAAGCTAAGATATTAAGTGGTATCGTGGTAAGTTTTGTGGGAATCATCTTTATGTTAATTCCTGCATGGTGGTTCTTCTCGATTAAACTACATCTCGTATTCTTTGCGTTTATCGCTTCTATGTTAGGTATGGTATTCATGAATTACTTAGGAATGATTGTGGACTTATTACACCCTAAGCTTATTTGGGAACAAGAAACAGCTGCAGTTAAAAATAACCTGAATTCTGTATTTACCATGATTCCTGCATTTGCCTTAAGTTTCGGGATATTCTTTATCGTTCAGTTCATACCCAATACGATTAGTACTGTATTAATCTTCTTAGTCCTATTGGTTGCGTTGAATGTTTGGATCATACGATTTACACATCAACTTAGTATTAAACAACTACATAATCTAGAAATTTAGAAACCAAGTTATATTACTTGGTTTTTATTTGGGGTAGTATTATAATGTAAATTGTTTAATAATTCAATTATATGAACTAATGGAGGATGAATGATTCAGAAAGAACTTTTAATTGAACTACATCGCTTGTTATTTTGGTTTAAACCTAAACATAAACGAAGTGAATTAAGCTTTGCGGAAATAATGGTTTTAACTGCTTTATACAAGGAACAATGTGGTTCTAAACATGACTTACTTCCATCTAAATTAAGTGAGGAACTTGGCTTATCACGTTCCGCATTATCACCGATTTTAAATGATTTAGAGAAGAAAGGATTTATTGAACGTTTATTGGATGAGAATGATCGAAGACAGATTATTATTCGTTTAAAGAGTACTCCAGAAGTATTTATGAAAGAACGAAAAGAAAAAATCATGGATGTGATGCAAGTATTGGATGAAGAAGAAAGAAAACAATTCTTACACTTATTGAAGAAAATAAACGCTGGTTTAGAGAAAAGCGAATGATGAAGGGATAATCTATGAACAAAACAAATCAGTTTGATTCTATCGTATTGAATTTACGGCGTCTACGTTCGATTGATGCACGTTATTTTCATCAGTATGTTGATGATAAGAATGTGCCTTATCAACATTTAATGATGATCCAGTTCTTAAGTAAAGATGGACCAATTCCGATTAATCGAATCAAGGAAGTCTATCATTTTAGTGCCCCCGCAGCGACACAATTAGTTACTTTGCTTGAGAAACAAGGTTATATTGAACGTGTTAAATCAACACAAGACAAACGTAGTTCATTAATTTGTTTGTCTGCTTTAGGTCTTAAAACGCTAGATGATGGGGCTAAATTCTTTGAAGAAGGATTATCGCCATTAATGGAGTATTTAGGAGAAGAAGATCGTTATAATTTTAATCGTATACTAGAAAAAATGCTCGAATATATCGATTCGACTCAGGATAACAATGAAAAAAAATAAAAAGTCTAAAAAATGGTTTTGGATTGGTGGCATAAGTTTACTTATCATTTTTGTCGTATTCCAGTTTATGAACAGTAACCGTTCTCTTCAAGATACGACTAAAACATATACTATTACATCTGGTGAAATTAGTTTAGTATCCTTATCAACAGGTAAAATAACTTCATCTGATCAAGATAATATTGTATTATCAGGATCTGTTACAGATACATTTGTCGAACTAGGTGACTTAGTTAAAAAAGGCGATATATTGGGCGAATACACTAAGACAAGTAGTACAAATCGAATTTCAGCTCCAATTACAGGGATTGTGACTCAAGTACCATCACAATTAAGTACAGGTTTAGCAATTTCGAATTCTTCTCAGTTTAAGATGCAAATTGGCGTATCTGAAACTGAAATCAATAAGATTAAATTATTTCAATCTGCAGAGGTTTATGTATCAGCGATAGATTATACGTTCTATGGTTCAGTCACAAGTATTTCTAAAGTTGGCACAACTGTCGGATCATCCACTACCTATCCTGTCGTAATTACGTTTGATGGTCAAAATCAACCAGCTCTAGTTGGAATGAGTGGAGTAAGTAAGACGTTTATCGATGGTTATGGGGATTACTATGTTCACGGTAAAATTGAAGCAGCGAATGAAACGAAAGTAGAACTAGATGGTACAATTACTCAACTGGATGTTAAAGTTGGGGATACTGTTTCAAAGGGTCAAAAATTAGGTGAATATCAATCAAGCATGCAGACACATACGAAGATTTATGCGACACGTGATGGGATTATCACTGCGATTGCGTCTAATATTAGCCCTGAGTTTGTTATCTCTAATCCAGAAAAGTTACAACTCATTATCAATATTACAGAAACAGATATCCATAAGATTAAATTAGATCAATCCGCGAGTGTTTATGTCGAAGCAGTGGATCGCACGTTTACTGGAAGTGTTGCCCATATTGGATTGGTTGGTAATACAAATTTAGATTATACAACCTACCCTGTCACAATTGCGTTTGATGGTGAAGATGCGCCATTGTTTATAGGAATGAGCGCAAGCGCTAAGATTATTACTGAAACTAAATCAAATATATTAGTTGTTCCGTTTGAAGCAATCGTTACTGAGAACACACAACGTTATTTAATTTCCGCTGAATGGCTTCAAAATACAAGAGCAGCTCAATCTGATTATTTTATTCCGATTGAAACAGGTATTGCGGATGCCTTTAATGTAGAGGTTATTGGAGAGAACTTAGAAGGTAAAGAAGTCATTATTATCGAAGAATCTTCTGTTTTCCCAATCTTTACGAACAATGATTAAGTTAGAGAATGTCACAAAGAAATATGTTATGGGTGATACAATCGTTATGGCTCTTAACGGAATAAACATTCATATTGACGAAGGTGAATTTGTGGCAATTGTTGGACCTTCTGGTAGTGGAAAATCTACTCTAATGAATATAATTGGTTGTTTAGATGTTGTGAGTACAGGATATTATGAGTTAAATCAAATACCCATCCAAGATTATGATAAAGATGAATTGGCAGATATTCGTAATCAACAAATCGGTTTTGTGTTTCAACAGTTCAATTTATTAAATAACTTCTCTGCATTAGAGAATGTAATGATGCCAATGACCTATGCCAAAGTACAGAAGAAAGAACGTGAAGAACGGGCGAATAATCTTTTAGCTTTGGTTGGATTGAGCGATCGTACTGGTCATAAACCAACAGAGCTTTCTGGTGGTCAGCAACAACGTGTTTCAATTGCCCGTGCTTTAGCGAATAATCCAGCAATTATCTTAGCGGATGAACCAACAGGTGCTTTGGATTCAAGTACAGGAATTGAAGTCTTAAATCAATTAAAAAAATTAAATAATGATGGTAAAACGGTTATTATCATTACACATGATCCAGATGTAGCACAAACGACGAATCGAGTGATTACATTAAAAGATGGTCAAGTGATTAGTGACGAAAGAAGGGATAATCATGATTAAAGAATATTTCGCGATTGCCTTTCGTTCAGTATTAGCCCATAAGATTCGTGCATTACTTACAACACTTGGTGTTATTATCGGGGTTGCGTCGGTTATCTTACTGATGTCTTTAGGTAATAGTGCTCGTGAAGAAGCTGCGAATCAAATTCGTGGGATTGGATCTAACTTAATATTTGTGAATGTCACAGATCGACAAGGTAACTTACCAAATGATTGGTTGGATAATATCAAAGATGCGGCACAGATTAAAGATTATTCACAACTTATTTCATCGGGTGCAGCGTATGTTGTGGAAGGTCAAGAAGTTGATGTGTCTATTAGTGGCGTTAATGATAAATACGCTAGTATTAATAGTTTAGAAATGAGTTTAGGTCGATTCTTATCGGAATATGACTTACAATATGATACTCCTGTAGTTGTAGTTGGTTCAAAAATACCTTCACTATTGTTCCCTAATCAAGAAATTATTGGAAATACGTTAATTGTAAAAGGTATGCCATTTACAGTTGTTGGGGTTGCGGAAGAAAGAGGCACTAATTTTAGTGGTGATAACGATATGATGATTTATATCCCCATTCGTTATGCGGCACGAATGAGTGGATTTGGAAGTATTAATAAAACATTCTATATTGAAGCTGATTCAGAAGATACAGTAGACTTCACCCTTAATCGAGTACTAACATATCTTGAAAGTATCATGCCTTCAACAAGTAGTTATCGTGCTTTCTCACAAACACAAATCTTAGGAGTACTCGATACCTTAATGGCGTTACTTACTACCCTGCTTTCTGGAATTGCGTCTATATCACTCATTGTAGGTGGTATTGGAATCATGAATATTATGTTAGTTACAGTTCGTGAACGGACAAAAGAAATCGGGATTCGTAAAGCACTTGGGGCTAGACAATCGCAAATCTTAGCACAGTTCTTGATTGAAGCTATTATTATCACAACCCTTGGTGGTGGGCTTGGATTACTTGTTAGTTATCTAGGAACTCTACTCATTACATTCTTAACAGATTTTAATGTATTACTTGGATTAGATGCGGTTATCTTATCGTTGGTATTCTCACTAACGATTGGAGTTATCTTTGGAATCTATCCTGCGTATACTGCAAGTAAACTTGAGCCTGTTGAGGCATTACGATTCGAATAAGAAAAAAGTAGGAAATTTCCTACTTTTTAATTACTTTAATGTTTTAACAACTTCCCATGTAAAGCCATCACGACCGAAATGGCCAAAGTTTGATGTTTTACGATAGATTGGGTTTAATAAATCTAACTCAGAAATAATATTACTTACAGAGAAGTCGAAATTACGTTCAACGATTTCATAAATCTCATCTAGATTAACTTTTTCAGTTCCAAATGTGTTGATATAAATAGAGAGTGGTTTAGTTAGACCAATTGCATAGGCAACTTGGATTTCACAACGATCTGCTAGTTTATTTGCGACAATGTTTTTTGCGACAAAACGGCAGTAATATGCAGCACTTCGATCCACTTTACTTGGGTCTTTTGAACTGAAACATCCTCCACCAATACGTCCCATACCGCCGTATGTATCTACAACAATCTTACGACCTGTTGTACCACTATCCCCAAATGATCCACCAATTACGAAGCGACCACCAGGATTGACAATATATTCAGTATCTTCAGTTAACCATTTTGGATCAATGACTTTATCAATAACTTCTGTTTTAATAATATCTCTTAATTCTTGTAGGTTAATACTTTCCGCATGTTGGGTAGACACAACTACCTTAGTAATTTGTACAGGAACATCGTTCTCATACAAAACTGTTACTTGTGTTTTTCCATCAGGACGAATATTTTTATTTTCACGTTTTAAATCAGATAAACGTTTGGATAGTTTGTGTGCAGTATCAATCGCAAGAGGCATATAGTTTTCTGTTTCATTGGACGCATAACCAAACATAATACCTTGGTCACCTGCCGCAACTTCATTGCCTAATACAACTTTATTGAAAATATCAGATGATTGATCCCCTACTAATGTGATGACATTGTATTGGTCTTCATTCAATCCTATATCGCTTAATACATCTTTCGCGATACGTGAATAATTTAACTTCGCATCCTTTAATTCAGGACCTAAGTTTTGTTCCCCATAAACTAAGACTACACCATCTTTAATGGTTGCTTCTACAGCCATCTTAGCATGTGGATTCAGTTTTAAAGCCTCATCTAATATTGCGTCCGCGATTTGGTCACATACTTTGTCTGGATGTCCGTCTGTAACGCTTTCTGATGAAAAATAATACTTTCTACTCATGTGTTTCCTCCTTACATAAAATAAACCCTGCTTCAACAGGGTTTCTCATTTTTGGTGATCGTCCCTTATCGTTGATTAGCAGTACCACCTTGCTTAAAGCAGGTTGGCGTGGGGTTGTTGAGCTAATTCTCTACCCCATCTCTTGATAAGACTATGATATTTAATCATATTTTATATTAGATTGCAAGCTTATTCCATTGGTTTTAAATAATAATTCCCGATAATCTTATCTGCCTTAGAAACAGTAATAAAAATCTTTGGATCCGCTTCTTTTGCGGCTAATACAACATCATTAACTTCGAACGCATTGACTACCATATATAACATCGTTTTTTCTTTTTTACTATACATACCTTCAGCTTTAAGTTTCGTAATTCCATGACGTGTACTCTTGAATATTGATTGACTTACTTCTTCTGGAAAATCCGTTATCATATGTAAACTACTGTATTTATAACGTTGATAACGAGATTCAATTACTTGGGTTGATACGAATTGATAAATAATGGAGTAAAGCGCTTTTTCCCATCCAAATAATAATCCCGCAATGGATAAGATTCCCATATTTGCATATAGTATGTAATGGAAAATAGGTTTGCGATAACGATTAGATGCATAGATTGCGATAAAATCTGTTCCACCACCAGACGCATTTTGCATAAGACTTAATACAACACTTATTCCAGAGAATATACCACCAAATATTGTGATTAGAATAATGTCATAATCTAATTTGTATTGAGGAATGATGAGCGTAAATAAACTGACTAGACCATATTGTAAGATGGAAAAAACGGTAAAGCGTTTACCGACATATTTATAGACTAGAATTGTTGGAAAGATATTTAAAAGAACATAAATAAGACCATAAGGAATGTTAACTCCAACATATTGGTTTAAACTTTGATTTAGTAAAACAGATATACCAGAAAAGCCTCCAGGAAAGAATCCACCTGAGTAGACAAAGACATTTATAGTGATTGCGCTGATTAGTGCAGAGACGATAATAACCAGTGTTGTTTTAATATTCTTTTTTAATGTTTGATTCATACATACCTCGAGTAATCACAATAATTATACGCTACACTTCTAAAGTTTCAAGGATAACTGGTCTATTTTATAGTGTTCGATAATTCGTTTCTCCATCATTTCACATCGATTTATTTGTTTTCTAATCGTTCGTATCCCAACGTTACACGTGATACTGGTATGATCAATGAATTTAATTTCAGTTTGATAATCTCGATTTACAAGTTTCATTATTCGTTTTGAGTTAATCCAAACACAACTTTTATCCTTCATAGATACTGTTGGAAATAAATAAATTTGTAAAATTGGATGGACTAAAATCGGACATTTTTGATGTATCTTCAATGTATGTTTTATCGCTTGTATACTACCATAACCACTCAACCCATAACGGTTGCATATTCCTTCAATCACATCGATTGGTTTTTGTTTGATATGGAGAACAGTGTTTAATTGAATGATCGAATGTTTATTGTTTGGATCATAATAGATCGCATTTATTTCATGTACTAGCATACTTTAATGTATGTACAAAGATTGATTTTTCCTATAAAAAAGCGGCTAAATTAGCCGCAACATGTTCCGTTTGAACACTCACTATCTTCTTCTGATTCACAACCACAATCGCCACCACAACCACAAGCTTCTTCACCTTCGTGATCATGTCCACAACCACAGTCATCGCCGCAACCACAACCTTCATGTGAATGACCATGTTGTTCACGAACTTGTTGTTCATATAACAATGTATCGATTACGATTGCTTCAATTTCAATCAAAGCACCTTTTGGAAGAGCTTTAACTTCAACTGTACTACGTGCAGGATATGGATCCGCAAAATAAGTAGAATAAATTTCATTCATTAAACTAAAATCACTTAAATCTGCCATAAATACAGTTGTTTTAACAATATGACGCATTTCTAAGTTCATTTCAGCTAGTAATGCTTCAACGTTCTTTAATACTTGATATGTTTGTTCCTGTATTCCACCAGACACAACTTCACTTGTTTCTGGATCAATTGGTAATTGTCCTGAAACATATACGAAATCCCCTAATTTGACGGCTGGTGAATAAGGTCCGATTGCTTTGGGCGCATTATTCGATGATACTGATTTGGTAAACATGTATGTCCTCCTTTACCACTCTTGATAGTATTCTATTTCTTCTTCTATCAATCTTTGTCTTCGATGGTGTAAGAACATGCGAAGTACTAAATAAAAAGCCCCTGAGACTAATATTAGTAATATTCCAGTTGAAATATAATCGCTAAAGCTTTCTAACATGAACTTACCTCGCGTTTCATTATAAACAAACTTGACTACTCATGCAATGAGTTCGCCCCAAGTTTCACGATATATACGACAAATAAAATAAAACAAAGAAAGAGTGAAATAAAACCTAAAACTTGATACACATATGCAATTTGTGTAATCAGTAAAAGTGCACTATTTGGATCAGTAATCTTTGTTAGTTTAAACAATTGATATAGTAATAAAAGATGCATAATTGCTTGAATTAACAATAAGATTTTTGCGCTATAACTAATATAAAGATTATTTTTATCTCGATAACTAAATAATAGTAATAAACCAATAAACAATAGTTCACTTATTTTAAATATGCTTGGGATACTAGATATGGTAAGTGTTTTATCTAACCAATGTGCTACGATTCGTGTCACAAATGTACTATCTTTGATAAACGATAAATTCGTTAAGTCACTCATTGATTTAATGTTTGCTAAATATCGACCTAATTGTATTTCTGGAATACAAACAAACCAAGATAAAAAGACTAATACGATTAAGAAACTTAGAATTCGATGTTCAGGTTTATCTAACCAACGATTCAACTTAATCATGTTCTAACCAGTCTTCTCCTTTAATGACTTCTACACTCGATAATCCAGGATAATCAAGTTGTCTTAGAACTTCATAGACAAGTATAGCGACGGTATTGGATAAGTTTAAACTCCGTGCATTCTCAACCATTGGTAGTCGTAAACAGTTCTCGAGATGAGGCCTTAATATCTCTTTTGGTATGCCAGTGCTTTCTCGACCAAAGAATAAATAGATATCTTCTTTACACTCTGTAAAATTAATATTTGATGGAGCTTTTTTCCCATACCGTGTCACAAAGAAATAAACCCCTTTATTCTTTGATTCAAATTCTTCATAGTTCTCATAGACTTGTGGTTCAATAATTTCGCGATAATCCATTCCACTGCGTCGTACACTCTTCTCATCTAACGCAAAACCGAGGGGTTTAATTAAATGTAGTTTAGAATTTGTCGCAGCACAGGTACGCATAATATTGCCAGTATTTTGAGGTATTTCGGGTTGATATAACACAACATGGATCATAGAATACTCCTTAATAGTCCAAGTATGAACAAATGTAATGGATAGTAAATATAGAATGCATATTTTTCAGTAATATTAAGTGTCTTATTCGAGTACGGTATTGGTTTCTCAGATTGATAGAACCATAATAAACCAACAGATGCGATTGATAATGCTTGAATGAAATATACCCAATATGTATCAAAGAAATGGGCAATAATGGTTGGTATACTTGACCAAATGCCACTGGATAAGAATGGTAATAATATATAGATTAATGTCACAATCGCAAATCCGGATAATTGTGCTTTCTTATTTCCGTAATATGCATAGAACAAGACAATCGCAAAGATTCCATACATACCATAATCTACAGTTAATATCTCCGCTACTCCAGCTAGAACAACAACCAACCACATACGTTTATCATCAAATGCTTTAAGCGCAAACCAAACAATTGTAAATAAGAAGAAGACATTTACGAGTTCTGTAATGTTCGCAAGATAGAGTAAGATTTGGGTAATAACTGCTGTAACGGAAACTTGGATGAGTAGTCGATTCTTGTTTGATGTAAAGCGATAGGTGTTCGCAAATAGATAAGCGAAGATTGGGAATGCGAGACGACCTACAACTCTAAGTTCAATTAAATCTGGGAAGATGAAATGTCCAACATGATCAATGGTCATCGTAATAAGCGCAAACCATTTCAAGAAGCGATGATTGTAGCCATTGTTTTCAAGCCCATAGACGATTGTAAATAAGAATCCTAATCCAAGTATGATTCGATAGAGTATTAAGCTTACAAGCGAAAAGAAGAATGGTAGTGGCACCATGAGGATTAAATTATCGGTATATGGATTTAATAACCATAAATCATTACTAAACAATACTTTATGGAAGAAGATCCAGAAACTACTAAAATCTAAAACAGCGAACGTAACTAAGAACGCAAACACAAAACCTAAGATTGCGGATGCGGTTTTTATTCCACTAACAATAACTGAAATACTGTCTTTTTTATTTAATAGGTAAATTGCGATTAATGATAGTAACCCAATCGCTATTGCCCCATTACGAATCCAAATCGTCTTTACAAATAGGACTTGAACATCAATCATATGATCTTTTTCTTTATCATTGAAAACTTCTTGTTCAACGCCATCAATTGTCCCTATTACATTCAAATTATCGGATTTACCTTCTAAATACGCTAAAAGTACATTAGTTGCCTTCATTAAATCAGAAGAACTAATTCCGATATTCTCAGCCACATCAAGGGATGCGTATTTATTTTCATAGAATTTTAGATCAAGTGAGCTAAAGTGAATGACAGATAAAACTAAACTTACCCATAAAGTAATTCCGAATAGTATACCAAGTGTTTTATTTTTCATAACGATTTCTCTTTTCTAAATATTCTACTGCTTTTCTTAACGCTTGTCCTCTATGGCTCAATTGATTTTTTGTATCAATATCCATTTCCGCATAACTTAATTCATATCCTTTGGGTACGAAAATTGGATCATATCCAAAACCATTATTCCCTCTTGGTTCAAATCCAATTGATCCAGGCATTATACCTTCAAATGTATGAATTTCTTGATCAGATAGGATTAAACATACAACGGATACAAATCTTGCATTACGATTACTCGAATTTTCTAATCGATCTAAAATCGTTTTATTCTTAATCTCATACGATGTATTTTCACCGAGATAACGTGCAGAATAAACACCTGGTTCATTGTTTAACGCCTCTATCTCAATCCCTGAATCATCCGCAATACATGCATATCCAGTAAGTTTATGAATATACATCGCTTTTAATTTTGCGTTCGATTCAAATGTCGTACCCGTTTCTTCAATATCATCTACGATATTAATATCACTTAAACTCAAAACTTCATAGTGAGGATAATCACTTAATAATCGTTTTAGTTCAATTACTTTGTTTTTATTTTGCGTAGCTAATATGAGTTTCATCTAATAAATCTCCCTCGTTTGATAATGTAAACCAAAATTGTTGATCTAATCCATAAATTACCGCATGGACTTTATCTGTATCTTTTATCCAAATCGCTTTATGTGCTAATGGATGATATTTTGATAAGAATTTGCGATACATATTAATATCAATTGAATCCAATGGATAGATTAAACTTGGTTTTTGTCGTGCTTGACGATAATAGGCTAATTCTATAAGGGTTTGAGCTTTATTTGTGTACTTATTCAAAATCGGCGTTAATGCTCGATAGAATTCCACAACTTGATACGGATGTGGAAGTTGATTAATCGCATAACCCATTTCAGCCATCACATCAAAAGTTGGAATATTAATATCGCTAAATAACTGATCAAGTTCAGGTTTTAATCGTTGTGAGTTATAACATTTCTCAGTTGCCTTTGCGACATATTCAACTTGTTTAATATCATCGAACGTCATCCATTTAGATTGTGTAATCTGATATGGTGCGATTGTTTCAGCCTTGTATCCATAGATTTCTTGAAGTTGATATAATACGGTCCCATGTAATAATTTAAGGATTCCAACTTGAATTTCAAATGGTTTAAGATGGATTAATTTTTGATAAGACTGTTTAAATAAATCGAGGGTTTCATAGGGTAATCCTGCGATTAAATCAGTATGTTGATGAGCTTTTAGTTCGCCAAATCCTTTTATCACTTCACTTAGTTTATCTAAATCACATACTCGACCAACTGCTTGTAAGGTTTTAGCTTGAAAAGATTGAACACCGATTTCCATTCTAAAACGTTTTAATGCCTTCGTTTGAAAGAATTCGATGAGTTTTGGATGTAATGTATCTCCAACAAGTTCCACATGGAAATGCATCGTATTTGGCATTGACAAACATTGGTTACCTAAACGTAAAGCACGATTAGGTTCGACATTAAAGGTTCGATCTAAAAACTTAACTTGTTTTACGGTTGTTAATTTTAGTTGATCAAAGAATTGATCCATATATGATTCACTAAATAAGCGAACTTTGCGATCTAAGGATGCCATACAATAGGCGCATCCATATGGACATCCACGTGATGTTTCAACATATAGATAACGTTTATCCATATCGTTTAAATCAAATGGTAAAAAGTACGGACTTTCTAGTTTTTCTAGTTGAGATAAATCTGTTTTAAGGATCTCTGTTTTTAATCGATAAGATGATTGATAACCGATCGATTCATTCGATATAACCGCATCCCAAAAACTAAACTCCCCTTCACCTAAGATAATCCCTGTAATCGGATACTCCCACATTGGATCAGGATTATACGTAACTTCAGGTCCTCCTAGAATAATTCTACAGTTTGGTAAAGCTAGATTTATATTTAGTATAAATTTCTTCGAAGCTTCAATATTAAAAATATAACAGCTTAATCCAAGTACCTCTGGATTGTACGCTATTATTTCATTCAAGCATTTTTCATAATTCTCAGTTGTACCTTCAAAGATTTGTGCGTCTATAGAATCTGGTTTACTTACCATTAACCATCTAAGCGCAAGGTTTTTGTGGATATAACTGACATTTAAACTACATAGTGCAACTTTCATATCTCAATCATTTTAGCATAAGTTAATGTCTATGCTAAAATAGACTCATGGAAAAAATCTGGCAAGAAAAAGTTGAAACCATTCTTAATGAACCACTTCGTCAAATAATTGATACTAATAAAGGTTTAACGAACTTTAATTATCGAGTAATTACCGATCATTTTGATGTGATTGTACGTATTCCTCGTTCTGATAGTTCAAATATTGTTTATCGTAAACATGAAGAATTAGCGCATAAACTAATCAATCAAACCCATCTTGATATTGAAACAATCTATTATGATCCTATTAATGGAATGAAAATAACCGAATTTATTCCAGATTTATTAACATTTAATGATTATCATGGAGATGATCGAATTGCACGAACAGCGAAATTAATGCGTGATTTACATCAAATAAACCAATGTATTGGGGACCATTTTAATCCAATTGAACGTTATCAAAAATATCGTAGTTTCGTGAAGAATCCAATGATTCGTGATGAACTCGCAGAACAAATCATTTCTGGTATATCATCCATTAATCGTCCATTAACACTATGTCATAATGATTGGGTACCTGGAAATATTTGTTTTACACCGCATAAAGATTATCTAATTGATTATGAATACGCAGGTGATAATGATCCATTTTTTGATGTGATGTCGTTTATAACAGAGAATGATTTAACTCAAGCTGAAATAAATGAATTTATCGTGTGTTATTTAGGAAGAGTTCCAAGCAAACTTGAAGAAGCGTTATTAGAAAGTTATAAACAGTTTCATAACTTATTATGGTGTACATGGGCATGTATGATGTATGAATCGCGTAGTGAAGATATCTATCGAAGTATTGCGATTGATAAATATAATGCGATTATTAAGAAATAAACAAAAACTGGTAGATTTTACCAGTTTTCTTATATCGATTAGTGTGAACCTTTAGGATCTACAAATGCGTCATTAATGTCTTCCATAGCGTCACGAGTTACATGTTTAACATCATCGATTGCTTGGAGTGATTTACCTTTTAAAGTATCCACAACACCTTCTGTTTTAAGCTTATTATCATCTGTTATATTCCCAATTAAACGTTTTGCCTCACCTTTTAATTGGTCCACAACACCTTTGCGGCGTAAATATTCATAGATTGTTACTGCGCCGACTAAAGTAATACCAAGTCCTATTAATCTTTTCATATTTATCATCACCTTTCTGACCTCATAATAACACTCAATACAATCAGATACAATTCAGATACACATCTATGAAAATCCTAATAAGCAATTTTCACTTATGTTTTAATCATGTTTATGTATAATTCACAACAAATGATTCACTTTTTAAATAGTGCTATAATCAAAATATAGGAAGAAATATTAGTTATAAGTTAGATTGTTAGTGAACTAACAAAGAAACGAGGAATTATTATGAATCAAACACAACTCAAACGCATGCATACCGACAAAGGTTTCATTGCGGCACTTGACCAAAGTGGAGGTAGTACGCCTAAAGCATTAAAGTTATATGGAATAAATGAAGATGCCTATCATGATAATGAACAGATGTTTGATCTTGTTCATCAGATGCGTACACGAATTATTAAAAGCCCATCTTTCTCATCTGATCATATTTTAGGTGCTATACTATTTGAAGATACAATGGATCGAAAGATTGATGGTGAATACTCATCTGATTATTTGTGGAATAAGAAAAATATTGTGCCATTCTTGAAAATAGATAAAGGATTAGCTGAAGAAATCGATGGTGTTCAATTGATGAAACCCATTGATAATCTAAAAGAATTATTAGCTAGAGCGATTATACGAAATGTATTTGGGACTAAGATGCGTTCTGTAATACTTAAACCAAATCTAAGCGGAATTGAGAAAATTGTTAAACAACAGTTTGAATTAGCGAAAATTATCTTCGAAGCAGGTCTAGTGCCAATCATAGAGCCTGAAGTAGATATCCATAGTGTGGATAAAGCAAAATCTGAAGTAATATTAAAAGATTTATTATTTAAAGAATTAGCTAAATTACCAAAGGAATATAAAGTAATCTTTAAATTATCGATTCCGAGTGTTGATGGGTTCTATTCAGATTTAATGAAGGATGAACATGTCGTTAGAGTTGTCGCATTATCTGGTGGTTATACACGTGAAGATGCGAATGTACGCTTAACTCGTAATCCAGGATTAATTGCTAGTTTCTCTCGTGCATTATCTGAAGGATTAAATGTAAGCCAAACTGAGAAAGAGTTTGATACATTGTTATATAAAACTGTATTATCTATATATAACGCGTCTATACTTTAGAAATATTAAGAAAAGAGATTCAAGGTATTAACCAAGAATCTCTTTTTTATATGGATAGACTTAATTGATTAGTAACTTCTTTTGATTCAAATTCAGAGATGTATTTAAATATATCATCAGGATTTGACATTATGCCATGTTTATTACATTCTTCATAAAATATCTTCATTAATGTTTCGTGATTTGGACTATTAATGATATAGTCTTCTCCATAAATCCTTTGATAATCCTTTTTCAGTCCTGGAAAGTGTTGATCAAGTTTTTCATAGAAATACTCTCGATCACCTTCTCTTAAAGTAACCCCAATCCCAAAACATAGTATTCCTTTAACCTTTGCGTCGATACAGTAGTTTATGATTCCACGTATATTTTCTTCACTATCATTTATGAAGGGTAAAATTGGTGTCATCCATACAATTGTCGGTATATTATTTTCATTCAATATTTTTAATGCGTTGACTCTCTCAAGTGTCGTAGATACATTGGGTTCAATGATTTTACAGAGTTCTTCATTGAATGTCGTTAGGGTCATTTGTACAACACATTTTGTCTTTTGATTAATTCGTTTCAATATATCTAAATCATTTAGTATTCGTGTAGATTTTGTTTGAATCGATACTCCAAAACCATATCTATCAATTAATTCTAATGATTTTCGTGTTAATTGAATATCTTGTTCGCAATGCATATAGGGATCACTCATCGCACCTGTCACAATCATGCATTTATTACGTTTACGTCTAAGGGATTGTTCAAGTAATTCAATTGCGTTTGATTTCACTTCGATATCTTCAAAATCATGTTTCATTTGATAACATGTACTTCGACTATCACAATAAATACATCCATGGGTACAACCACGATATAGGTTCATACCATTTCTTGGGGATAGAATACTTTTTACTTCTTTAAAATGCATCGTAATTACCTTTTTCATTAATATCATATCAAAAAGATTCATAAATAAAAAAAAGAACCGAAGTTCTTTTAATTAAGCAGTTTTTTCTAAAGCTTTTTTAGCTTTATCAACTAGACTTGTAAATCCTTTTGGATCATGAATAGCCATTTCTGATAACATTTTACGGTTAACAAGAATATTAGCTAATTTTAATCCATGCATCAATTTTGAATAACTGATTTCGTTCATACGAGCTGCAGCGTTAACACGTGCAATCCATAATTTACGCATTTCGCGTTTTAGATTACGACGGTCACGGTATGCATAGCGTAATGAATGCATGACTTGTTCATGAGCTGTTTTGTAAATCGTGTGCTTACTTCCAAAGTAACCCTTTGCAAGTTTTAATATACCCTTACGACGAGCACGTGTCGCAACTGAATTTTTTACTCTTGGCATGTGTCTTCTCCTAATTGTGCAACATTAATTTAATACGTTTGAAATCCGTACTGTGAATCAATGTTGATTTGCGTAAATTACGTTTTTGTTTATGCGATTTGTTGGCCGCAAAGTGGGATACATACGCATGAGAACGTTTTAGTTTACCACTGCCTGTTACTTTGACACGTTTAGCCAAAGCTTTTTTAGTCTTCATTTTTGGCATAATCTGCTCTCCTCTATTTAGTCTTCTTAGGGGTCACAACCACTGACATGGTACGACCTTCCATCATTGCAGGTTTATCAACACTGGCAAGATCGGAAACTTCTTGGATAAAATCATTCATGATCTTTTGACCGACTTCAATACGAGTCATCATACGACCCTTGAAACGCATGTCTAGTTTAACTTTCATTCCTTCTTCCAACCATTCACGAGCATGTTTTAATTTTGTTTCAAAATCATGCTTATCAATAACTGGGGATAAACGAAGTGGTTTAACTTCAGTAACATGTTGATTTTTCTTTGCTTCTTTATTTTTCTTCTGAAGTTCGAAGCGATACTTCCCATAATCCATAATCTTACAGACTGGTGGATTACCTTGAGGCGCGACACAGAAGAGATCAAGTTCATACTCATAAGCAGCTTCTAGAGCTTCTCTACGCATTTTGATGCCGAGTTGTTCTCCATTAGGACCTATGACTAGTACTTCTTTAAAGCGAATGTTTTCATTGACGAGTTCGTCTGTCTTATTCGGACGTTTGGTTATAAAAATACCTCCTTACAAATTAAAAGCGGGCATATTGGTCCCGCTTGTTTGTACTTGGTCTATAAATAAAACCGTTTTGTAGCACGATACCCATGACTTAAGCCATCGGGTGAGAAGCAGGAACTTCTTCTTTCCACGTTTATTGCTTGATAAATATACCATAGATGAATATTGATGTCAAATTATTGATTATCATTAATCCATTTAAGTGTATCTTCAACTTTTATCGATGAACTTATTAATTTTTGATCATGATAAAATAACCCATGATTCATATAATAAGCCTCATCTTCGTACAATATTAACACATTTGTAAGTTTAAGTGTTTCTATATCGTTTATTAATCCATCGATATTAAGTCGATAATCTTGTATATCTTTCAAGTTAATTAGGATTACAATCAGAAATGTTTTTGGTAGTTTGGATAAATCCAAATTAATTGGATAATACACATCAGGTATGTTTTCAACCAGATCGATTTGTTCAAAACCATTCTCAAATTGAATTAAAGGATCTCTGAATTTCCATTGGAGTTTATCGAATATGTTTATTTTAATTGTTTCTAAAATAATAAATTTAATTTGTGATGGAACTTCAATACGATTATTTATCGTAAATGTATGGGTTAATCGATTTGCGTCGGTAAACTCAAACTCCCATTCATCATAAATATAAGTTACACTTCGCGTTTTACTAATAAGCGGTCCATCTGTGATACGTTCTTTATTTACTACTTGATAATCACCAAATACGTTGGTTAAATCTTCATGATAAAGTTCAATTATATCGTTATCAAATTCAATGGTTACTTCTTCGAATTTCTGACAAGCACTCGTAAAAGTGCTTACTATTAATATAATTATTAAAATCAATGATTTTTTCATAGTTTTATTCTATCAATATTCTTGGATACATTCATCATTATTTGTGAATATGCTATAATGCTAATTATTATTGAGGTATGTTATGAAACTAAAAACGAGTTATTTCTTTACACTCAGAGAAAATGTAAAGGATGAAGATTCCACAAGTGGTAATTTATTAGTCAGAAGTGGAATGATTAAGAAGAATTCTTCAGGTATCTATATGTACTTACCTTTAGGATATCGTGTATTAAAGAAGATTGAACAAGTTATTCGTGAAGAAATGGATATGGCTGGTGCTCAAGAAGTACTAATGCCTGCATTGATACCGGAAGAAGTGTATGAACAATCAGGTCGTCGTGCATTAATTGGATCAAGTATGTTCTCATTGAAGGATCGTTTTGATAAACCTTTTGTCTTAGGTCCAACGCATGAAGAATTATTCTTGATGGCTGCGCAAAGTAAAGTTAAGTCGTATAAAGATTTACCGTTTAATATCTATCAATTCCAAACTAAGTTTAGAGATGAACCTCGTCCACGTTTTGGATTGATTCGTGTACGTGAATTTATTATGAAAGATGCGTATTCATTTGATACGGATCTAGATGGATTGGAAATCTCGTATCGTAAGATGGATAAAGCATATCGTAATTCATTTGATCGTATGGGCTTGAACTATAAAGTAGTTACGGCAGATACGGGTGTTATGGGTGGTTTATTATCTGAAGAGTTCCAAGCTGTGACGGATATTGGGGAAGATACACTTGTCTTGTGTGATAATTGTGATTTCTCAAGTAATATTGAAGTCGCGCCTTGTGTTAGTGAAACTGTTGAGTTAGAACCTTTACTTGAAGTGTCTGAACTATATACACCGAATGTTGGTAAAATTAAGGATTTAGTTGATAATTATCAAATATCTATCGACAAGATGACTAAATCGATGATTTATAAGATTGATAATCAATTTGTACTTATCATGGTTAGAAGCGATGATGAGATTAATGAAGTTAAACTCCAAAAATTATTCAATGCGCAGAGTGTTGCGTTAGCGGAAAATGATGATGTTGTACGATTAACCAATGCGAAAGTTGGTTTTGCGGGTCCAGTTGGCTCTACATTACCTGTTATTGCGGATAATCGTATTAAGTCGATGTCTAATTTCTTGGTAGGTGCGAATAAAACAGATTATCATTTAACGAATGTTAATGTGAATCGTGACTTTACGGTTAAACAATTTGCGGATATTCGTAATATTCGTGAAGGTGATGTTTGTCCTAGATGTAATAAAGGACATATTCATTTCTCTAAAGGGATTGAAATTGGTAATATCTTTAAATTAGGTGATAAATACGCTAAAGCTTTAGGACTTAACTTCCTAGATCAGAATAATCAATTGAATCCAGTTATTATGGGTTCATATGGTATCGGTCCTGGACGTTGTATGGCTGCGATTGTCGAACAAAATCACGATGACTATGGAATTATATGGCCAAAAGAAATTGCGCCATATAGTGTCGCTATCGTGATAATTAATACAAAAGTTGAAGCTCAAAGTACGCTTGCGGAAGAACTTTATCAAGGTTTAAAACAAGCTAAAGTTGATGTAATATTGGATGATCGTGATGAAAGACCTGGCGTTAAGTTCAATGATATGGATTTAATTGGTGTTCCTGTTCGTATAACCGTTGGTAAAACAATTGAACAAGGACAAGTTGAAGTTAAGTTCAGAAACCAAAAAGAAGTTCAATTAGTTGATATTAGTAATGTGTTCGAATTTGTTAAGGAATATCTAAGTAAGTAATTAGCTAACTCAATGAGTTAGCTTTTTTATTAAAAAACACATTCAATTAAGAATGTGTTTATATCTTATCCAAAGTTTAACATTAACCAAGCAGGTTTTAAGATCATCAAGATACCTAATAGAATCATTAATATTCCACCAATTAAATGAGCATTACGTGCATACTTCGTTGATATTCCAGTAAGTTCGGCGGTTTTCATCGCAATCACAAACACAATGATATCATCGAGCATAAACATTGCTAAGTACAATAAGAGATACATAATGTGTTGAGCACTACTTAAATCATTCAACGTTAATATTTGTGTAAATAATACAGGTAATCCAGCTGAACAAATTAACTCAACTAAGTTAACCGAAACCGCAAGTACTACAATCCCAACTGCCGCAAGTGCGAATACAGGTTGCGAGTAAATTGCCTTTAATCGATCTCTAATTTTTAAACGTTTTGATTCATCGACAATTTCACAACCAGGTTCCATTTGAGTATAGCGACGGATATTAAATATCCCACCACCAATGCTCAAACCACCAATTAACCAACGGATATAAACTAATGTTCCAAATAAGATGGTTATATTCAACCAACTTAACATAAAGAAGAAATACATTATTGAGGTAGTTAATAAGAATAATCCACCTAAGAACCATTTCTTCCATTGTTCTTCAAGATGAAATAACATACTGATTAAGAGTAATAACACCCACATCGCACATGGATTAAATCCATCTAAGCCACCTAATACAATTGCGAGTAATGGTAATGATATACTTTTCGCATCAATTTCCCCAAAGAAAGGTAAGTTAACTTTAGAATTTTCATTGATAATATCAACACCTTGACCAGGTTCCACAATACCTAACATTTCACCTACAACATCACGTACATTATTATCTCTTACGAAAGTAATCGCTTCTTCAATTGTTTTTTCAGTCGATCCTTCTTTGAATCCAACAATGACTTCACGACCAATAATTAAGGTTGGAGTCGAATTAATCGGTTGGTTAAGAAGTTCACCAACATCTTTACTTAGCTTTTGATTTTCTTTATCAAACGCTATTTCATATTTATGTAAAACAAGATTTGTATCTTTGGATGTAAGCTCTTCTAAATATGTCGTTTCAAGTGCACAAGTTGAACAACCTTCCGCATGGAAGTAATATAGATTAACTTGTTTATCACTCGCTGACACATTAGTAAATCCAAATATTACTAAGAGTAAGCTAAATATTACAGTAAATTTAAATCGCATTACGAATTTCCTTTTCTAATTCATCCACAGTCTTTTCACCAACAAAACGTTTAATAAACGTATCATCTTGATACATGAAATAAACTGGAAGGACTTTACCTATTTCTAAACCTTCACATTTTTCTGATTCGAAATCTAAATCGATAAATTCAAACTCTATATCATGTGATTTTTGAAATTCTTTAATGCGTTTCTTCATCAATAAACACGCATGACACCAAGCAGCACTGACAACTTTAATTTTCATCATAAATCCTTTCTATCGCATCGACTAATACATCAATCTCAGCTTTAGTACTAAGATGAGATAAACTGATACGATATGAACTTTTAGCTCTTTCACTATCTTTTGTGATCGCATAGACAGATTCTGAAAACTCCTCTTGTCCACTACATGCACTTTTTGAACTTAAGTAGATTCCTTTATCAGAGAAGTATGTTAATAATTCATCTGGTTTAGTATTAAGTATACTAATATTAACGATAAAAGGGATACAATAATGACTTGAATTTATGACAACATTTTTAATATTCGATAGTTTATGAACTAAGTAGTCTTTGAGTTCACATACGGTTGCTTCACGTTGATTAAATGTTTGATAGGCAATTTCAATGGCTTTAGCCAATGCACACACAAGTGCAGTTTGAGGTGTACTTGAACGATAAGGTGTAATACTATGTCCTCCATGTAAAAGAGGTACGAGTCCTGCATGTTCTTTTTTAATAAGTCCAGCAATTCCTTTTGGTCCATAAATTTTATGGGCAGAGAATGAAGCGTAATCAATTGTACTTAAATCAAACTTTGATTTACCTAAAGCTTGTGTAATATCACTATGGAAAAGGACATTATGTTTATGACAAAGTTGTCCAATTAACTCAATGGGTTGTCTTATCCCTGTTTCACTATCGACTGCGATCAATGATACAAGCAATGTATCAGGTCTTATTAGTTCTTCTAGATGATGTAAATCAAATTGTCCATGTTCATCTAAGTTCACAAAATCTATTTCATAGTTTTGACTTTCAAGATAAGATACAGCTCCAATTAATGAAGCATGTTCAATCATTGAAGTAATAATATGTTTTTTATTTGGGTATTTTAAAGCACATCCTTTAATTACAGTATTGTTTGATTCAACTGCAGATGAAGTTATAATCAATTCACTTGGTTTAATTCCTAAATAATCCGTCATTTGTTTAATTTTTTCGTCGATTATTTTCTGTGATGATAAACCTAATGCATGACTTGAATTCGCATTCGCAAAAAATTCACGTTCATAAAACGCGTATGTTTCAAGTACTTCAGGATGAATCGGTGTTGTTGCACTGTAATCAAAATAAACCATATTTACCTTAAATTTCGATTCTTACAGCAGTTCCACTCACTGTAACCATAAGCATATTATTTGCTTGACCAAGTACTTCATAATCGATATCTACTCCCACAACAGCATTTGCGCCTAATGCGACTGCTCTGGATTGCATTTCTCTAAGTGCTGTTTCGCGTGCTTCAATCAATTCACTTTCATATGAACCTGAACGTCCACCAAATATATTGGTTAATCCGGCCGCAAAATCTTTAACAAAATCAACACCTGAAATTACTTCACCAACTACAATACCTTTGTATTCTAGAATCTTCTTGCCTTCAATGTTTGGGGTTGTGCTGAGTATCATATGCTTTCCTTTCATAGCTCTTAAGTTGTTTATTGAGCTCTTTGACATAACTTAATTGTATGCGATACCCTTCATCTTCTTCATAGATTGATTGGATCGTATACATTTTCTTAACATGTTCTAATACACTTACATCTTCATATGGGATTAAAAGTTCTGTAACAGGATGTATCATATGGATCATTTTCTTTATTTCATCAAGCATTAAGTCCATATTTATTGAATAATAGGCACTGATACATAATCCATCTTGTTCCTTTAAATCCATTTTATTCTTTATTTCGATTCTTGGGGTAGATTCACACTCTAATTCTTTTAATGTGTTTAGTGTTACTTCTTTCTCTAGTTGTAAATTTTCACTAGAACCATCCAAAACATGTAAGATTAAATCCGCTTCTTTAACAAGTTCTAATGTCGATCTAAATGCTTTTACAAGATGATGAGGTAAACGTGATACGAATCCAACGGTATCGACCAATACGATAGGATATCCATCAATTGAAATTAATCGTGAGCTCGGTTCTAAACTTTCAAATAATCGATCATGTGCACTTACCATTTTATCTGGTGTAGAGTAGTGATCCATAAACCAATTCAGTATCGTACTCTTGCCTGCATTGGTATATCCTACTAATGCGATGGTGAGTGTTTCGTTCTTTTTGCGTCGATTACGTTGAACAAGACGTTGTTTCTTAATGATTTGAAGTTCTGTCTCAGCTCTTTGAAGTTGACGCATCATGGTTCTTTGGCGTAATGCTAAAGCTTGTTCACCAGCACCTCTATTCTTTACTCCACCCCCCTGTTCACGACCAGCAGAATGGTGACTTAAACGAACACGAGGTAATAAATAATTTAATCGGGCTACTTCAACCTGTAACTTAGATTCTTTTTGTTTGGCTCTTTTCTCAAATATTTCAAGAATAAGTTGTGTTCGATCGATGACATTCGTATCTAAGTATTCTGATAAATTACGATATTGTGATGGACTTAATGCGTCGTTACAAACAACACCATCTGCTTCAAGATTAATAAGGGCAGCTTTAACTTCATCCAGTTTACCTTTTCTTAAGTAAGAAGGTTGATTGTTTAATGTGGCTTGTTCAAGACGAAAAACCATCTCTAAATCAGATGCTTGCATCAAACGTGCAGTTTCTTGCATAGATGCTTCGAAATCAAGATCTTTTCGCTCTTTAATTCCAATCAGAATATATTTATTCAATGACTTTCCACTCCAGTTCTAAATCAACATCAAATTTCTCTTTTACACTTGTCTTGCATAGTTCTATTAAATCAAAGACATCTTTAGTGGAGGCATGATTTACATTAACGATAAATCCAGGATGTTTGAAAGACAATTCAGCCCCTCCAACACGTTTACCTCTTAACCCACATGCTTCAAATAATTTCCATACAAAGAGTGTTTCTCCATCTTTGACTGGACGTTTAAAGACAGAACCAGCATTTGGATAATTACGAGGTTGTTTACGATAACGTTCACGTTTATAATTTAGAACTTTCTCTAAGTTCTCTAAATCATCTCCACCTTGGTTCTTTAATCCACAAGCCACAACAAATTCTGTTGATTTAAATGCCGCATTACGGTAAGAAAAGAATGATTCATTTGGAATTATTCGTTTAATCGAATTTAATTCTGTATCATAAACATCAATCCAATTAACATATTGTCCAATAGTATATTGGTATTGCCCTGCATTCATAATAAGTGCACCACCAACAGTACCTGGAATATCTTCCGCAAATGCATACCCATCGATTGAATGTTCAATCGCAAACCATGCGAGTTGTGACAAACTCACTCCCGCATCACAATAAATTTCATCATTTTCGATATGGATTTCATCCATTAATGTCGTAATAATAAACGCATTATCTTCAGGATATACATCTTTCTTAAGTAAAATATTACTTCCTTTACCAATAAGGATACGTTTATGTGTTTTAGTTTCAGATAAAACTTCAATTAATCCATCTTTATTCAATGGAAAATAAACACTTTTAGCAAGTGATTCTAATTGAAGCGTATTGTATTTTTTTAAAGGAACATCGTTTAACTTTAAATAGTTTTGCATAGTTATTTTATTCTAATGTATTTATGTGTAATATTCGGATTAGATGTTTTACGTGATTGAATTTCGAATTGTTTTAATGAAGAAACTAAAGGAGTTAATTTTTGAAACCCATAGTTACGTGTATCAAAATCAGGATTACGTTTACTTAAGATACTACCAACTTCACCAAGGAAAGCCCAACCATCATCATCTGAATTTTCATTAATGATAACTTTTAGAGTATCGATTAAAGCTTGAGCATTCATCTTCTCACTGTTTCCATTCTTAAGTGGAACAGGTTCAGCTGCTTGTAAAAGGACTTCTAGATATTTGAATTTCTCACACGCGGATATAAATGGGACTGGAGTCTTTTTCTCTCCCATTCCTAGAACATATTTACCAGCTTCTCTTAAACGTGAAGCTAAACGTGTAAAGTCACTATCCGATGAAACAATGCAGAATCCATCAACTTGACCAGAATATAAGATATCCATCGCATCAATAATTAATGCCGCATCAGTCGCATTCTTACCAATTGTATATGCATATTGTTGGATTGGTGAAATAGAATAATTCAAAAGAACACTCTTCCATTGTGAGAATTGGGTTTTTGTCCAATCTCCATAGATACGTTTATACGTTGCGGTGCCATGATTATTGACTTCATCAAAAATTACTTTTACATACTTATCAGAGACATTATCCGCATCAATTAATACAGCTATTTTTAAATCTTTCTCCATAAATTACCCTTTTTGACTTTTCTTTATTATAACATCATCTTGACACAAATCTTGTATGACTACAGAAGCCAACAACAAACCAGCACTTGCTGGGACAAATATCATGCTTCCAACAATTACTTTATTTGTTTGTTCATTGTAATAAGCATCTTGTGCTTCTTCTTTCGAATAAACAACTTTTATATTTTTTAATCCTTCTTTCTTAGCTAATATACGAACTTTTTTCGCTAATGGACAAATCGATGTATGATATAAATTAGAAACACACAGTTTAGTTGAATCGAGTTTTCTACCCGTTCCAAGTGCCATTATTAATGGTACTTCATGTTTCTCACATTGACGCATTATTTCGAGTTTTGAGTTTACTGAATCGATCGCATCGATAACATAATCAAATACAGTAAAATCAATACTTGTCTGTTCATCAAAGAAAATTGGATAGATATGTACAGTCACATCATTATGGATGCTTAGTATACGTTTCTTTAATTCTTCTACTTTAAGATCACCTATGTTATCTCGATTTGTCATTAGTTGACGATTAAGATTACTGATATCAATTCGATCAAAATCGATCAGTGTTATCTCTTTAACACCTGACCGTATAAGTCCTTCTACAACGAAAGACCCAACTCCTCCACACCCAAATACACAGATATGTGATTGTTTTATTTTCTCAAGTTTTTCTTCTCCAATTAGATATTGGATGCGTATTAACGGATTATCTTGCATTTTAGTTCTTCTTTCTATAAAATAACTGAGTTAAAGGAAAATAAACATGAAAATTACACTTAATTCTTTAGTCAAAATCGCAATGATTGCGGCTCTATATAGTACGGTTAGCTTAGTCTTAGCTCCATTTAGTTTTGGGAATATCCAAGTACGCGTTGCGGAAGGATTAACCTTATTACCCTTAATTTCACCCTTAGCAATCTTTGGGTTAACCCTTGGTTGTTTTATCACTAACTTTGTTGGAGTTATTATGGGCGCAAACATCTTAGGTATGATGGATGTATTTATTGGTACATTCGCAACTTTAATTGCGGCACTTTTAACGTATAAGTTAAGAAATATTACAGTGAAAGGATTCCCATTCTTATCCAGTTTAATGCCAATTGTCATAAATGCGATAATAATTGGGGCAGAACTTGCGTATGTATTTGCGCCTGAATTCACTTTTGCATATTTCGCAATTTTCGCATTAGAAGTAGGAATTGGTCAAACGATTGCGGTGTACATCGTTGGATTACCAATTCTATCCGCTTTAAAGAAAAGAATTAATTTAATTAACTAAGACTTTTGAACTCGTGCAATTACTTTAGCTGAAAGTGTACGCGGGAATATTTTCAATAATATAATAAATAAATTATTACTCAAACCCACAATCGAAATGGGTTTGTTTTTTTGTAAGTCTGAAATACCCTTTTTAACAACTGGTAAAGAGTCCATCATAAATCCATTTACGACTTTACTATCTTTATGTGAACTTGCCACATCAAAGAATTCTGTTTTGGTTGGACCAGGACATAAGACGGATACTTTAATATTGAATGGTTTTACTTCTTCATGGATGGCTAAACTTAGGTTGAGGACATATGCTTTTGTCGCATAGTATTCAGCCATATAAGGTCCTGCCACAAATCCAGCGACCGATCCAACATTAAGAATCTCACCTTCTCTATTTGATTTCATAGTTGGTAGTACTTTATTAATTAAGAGTGATAATGCCTCAATATTGACATTTATCATGGATGATATTTGCGTATCTTTCATATCGCTATAAGGACCGGATTGTCCAAAACCAGCGTTATTTATTAATCGATTTATAAATATCTCATTTTCTAGTGAATCAAAAAAATGATTTATTTCAGATTTGTTATTCAAATCGATTGGATAAACGATTACATCTATTTTATATTTTTTAAGTAAATTTTCTTTTAATTGATTAAGTCGATCTTCTCTTCTTGCCATAATAATTAGATTTTCATTCTTTTTTGCGTATTCATTCGCAAAATCAATTCCAAGTCCACTAGATGCGCCTGTTATTAATGTATATTTCTTCATGGGTTTGCCTATCTTTCCTTTTGATTTTACCATATTTACATGACTATTTTTATAAGCATCCAATTGTCACAATAGATAAATAGTGTTAAAATTATTCCTTGTTAGAGGTAATTATGAAAGAACTTGCACTTGGTCTATTTATATTAACGTATGTATTATTGTTGGCGTTTCCACTTAAGAGATGGTTAATCGCATTAGCATCCGCAATTGTATTCGTTGTACTCGGTATTTTACCTTTTAGCGAACTTCCACAATCCATTGATTACAATGTCTTAATGATGATTGGTGGAACAATGGGGATTGTCGCATTGTTTATTGAATCTAAAATGCCTGTTTTAATGGCTGATTATATTCTTGATCGAACACCGAATGTAAAATGGGCAATTGTCGCGTTGGCATTGTTTGCTGGAGTTATTTCTGCTTTCGTAGATAATGTCGCGACTGTCTTAATGGTTGCGCCTGTAGCTTTAAATATAGCATTAAAACTAAAAATTAATCCAATTCCAAGTATTATTGCGATTGCGGTTTCTAGTAATCTACAAGGTGCTGCTACTTTAGTTGGTGACACAACTTCCATCTTATTAGGTGGACATGCTGGTATGAATTTTATGGATTTCTTCTTTATGGATGGAAAACCAAGTATTTTCTGGGCTGTTCAGTTGGGAGCTGTGGTAAGTACATTTATTCTTCTATATATATTTAGAAAAGAATCTCAAGAAGTGCATCTTGAAGAAATGCAAAAAGTTGAGGATTTCTTCCCTACATTCTTACTCTTAGGAATGATTGGATTATTGATTGCGGCTTCATTTGTACAAATTGATTTCGCACTTACAAACGGTGTAATCTGTGTTGGTTTATTATTCATAGGATTAGTTCGTGATTCTATTGTAAGAAAAGATGTATCCTTTGTGAGAAGTACAATTCTTGAAATTGATTATCAAACTTTAATCTTACTCGCAAGTTTATTCGTAATTATTGCAGGTATTAACTATGTTGGTATCGTATCAGATATCAGTAAATTGTTTATTCAAGTTGCTGGTGACAATATATTCGTTATTTATACCTTAATTGTTTGGGCGAGTGTTATGTTGTCCGCATTCATAGACAATATCCCATATGTCGCCACAATGTTACCGGTTGTCGCATCATTGTCCGCTAATCTTGGAGTTGATCCAACATTGCTTTACTTTGGTCTATTAACTGGCGCAACACTTGGTGGTAACTTATCTCCAATTGGCGCATCCGCAAATATCGCAGGGATTGGAATTCTTCGTAAAGCTGGATATAATCCAACGACGAAAGATTTCATGAAGATTGGTATCCCATTCACAATCGCTGCAGTAGTTAGTTCATATATCTTTGTTTGGTTAATCTGGGCTTAATTAATTAAATATAAAGCGGCATACTCATCATAGGTCATACCTGTGGAATATAGAGTTGCCGCTATTTCTTTGCCCACATATCGATAATGCCAAGGTTCATATTTATATCCTGATATATCTTCTTTACCTTTTTGATAGCGCAAGATAAAACCATATAAATGTGCATTATCTTTCATCCATTTAAACGAATTACTCATTTCAAAGGTTAAAATATCTTGATTATTACTTGATACATCAATTGCTAAACCACTTTGATGTTCACTAAATCCAGGTCGAGCCGAATATGTATCCACAAGCCATTGTGGATCTTTTTTTAAGTAGCGATTGTATAAGTTTTCTTGTGTACTATATGAACGATAACCAGAAATTCCAATAATCGTATACCCTTCATCTTTTGCGGCATCACACAAGTCAATAAACGCTTCAGCAGCGACTTTTACCATTCTCACACTTCCATAAGGTGATACTGATACTAGATTATCTGGTACGTAAGATTGATCAAGTTGGTAGTACTTATTCACTAATAGAAGCTCATTTAATGAGGTATCTGTGGATTGAACATTTGTGTAATATGCATGATCACGATTTGTATTAACACGTTCAATGATGTTTTTAAACGTTAGAGTTGTATTCTCACTATAATATGCTAAATATCGATCAAAACGAGCTTGTATGAAATTACTTTGATTTATCCATTCATTTAGATTCTCAATTTTTGCATGTGTAGTTATATACGTAATAAGTTCATCATTGTATCCTAGAATCGTTGTAATCTCATCATCTAGATATCCTAAGTTCATCAATTCAGTATAATGTTCAATGGTATATTGCTTAATAATGTACTCTACTTTTTCGCTTTCAATTAACTTATCTTTTTCAATATCATCAAGACTTAAAATGAATTCAACTTCACTTGTTGAATAACCTTTATTTAAAAATACTTCTTCTTTGTAAGGATTTAAATAATCAATCAAACTTATCGATCCATAGGCAATAATACACAAAAAAACAAACATCAATCCGATGTTTTTTAATTTTAATTTACGTTTCTTTTTCTTTGACATGGGCTTATTATATCATCAAAACTTTATTATTTAATCGTTGAATAAGGTTTATAATGATTAAATAAGATGTAAGGAGTATTAATTTGCCTCAAGTAATTGTAATTATAGTGGTTATTATCTTGTATGGTTTATATTCTATGCTTAATAGAACTTTTGATCGTTCTAAGAAGAAATATTTATCGAAATCGAAAGATTTATTTGGAGTAGATTACTCGATATTTAGACAAGAAAATGATTGGTTCGAACAAATCCCTAAGACAGAACATATTATAGAATCAATAGATGGATTAAAGTTACACGCTAGTTTTATTTCTAATCAGAATTCTAATTTATGTATTGTTTTATGTCATGGTTACTCTGTTTCACGTAAGAGTATGTCAGTATTTGCACGTCACTATTATGAAGTATATCATGCACATATTTGTATGATTGATGCTCGAGCGCATGGTTTAAGTGAAGGTAATACAATTGGGTTTGGATATCTTGATCGGAATGATTTACATCAATGGATCAATGAATTGAAGTTAGAATATGGTCCTGATACTAATTTCATCTTACATGGAGTTTCAATGGGTGCTAGTACACTTCTATATGCCTCATTAGATGGATTTGATTCAAAGGTTAAAGGAATTATTTCGGATTCAGCATTCATCGATTTAAGACCTATTTTTATACGTCAAATGAAACAGATTTATCATTTGCCTGCTTTTCCATTTATCTATTTAGTTGACTTATTTATGCGTTTTATCTATCGTATTCCTTTTGATAAAACGAATATTATCAAACAAAAAGACAAGCTTTTAACACCTTGTCTTATCATTCATGGAACTGCAGATCGTTTTGTACCTTATGAAATGGCACTAACACTTAATCAAGTATATCCAAGTTATCATCGTTTTTTACCCGTTGAGAACGCTAAACATGCTTTAGCTTATGCGATTAATCCAATCGCATATAAAGAAGAAATTAAAGCATTCCTTGATGATTGTTTAGATTAGTATGTTTCACTTTCAACCATCATATGGGTAAGAATCATCGGTAATACTTTAAATGCCTCGGCACGTTCTGTGCCTTTTATTTTGCCATATTGGATTGATTGCATATCTAGATAGGCTTTTATCATTTGACTACTCTTTTCATCAAACTGTGTTTTATGTTTAAATATTGCGTTTAATTTATCATTAAATGTTTGTGTAATATCGATATAAGTATTTGGATGTGCTGTCGCATAAAAACCAATTGCCTTAACTTCATGTACTACTGGCGTAATACTCGCATCAGGTTCTGGAAAATGCTTCATAGACGCAAATAAACACGCTTCAAGCACTGCCATTCCTGTTTTACGATGAGTAGGATGTGCTTCATATAATAGATATGGATCGACCGTGAATACGACATCAGGCTTTACATTACGAATTACTTCTACAAGTTGTGTTGTTAATTCTTTTTCATCTGGGTAATGTGAATCATTTAAATCAAGTTGATAGAATTCACTCGCACCTAAACTAATTCCCGCTTCTCTTAATTCATTTTGGCGAATCTCAATGAGTTCTTTTGAACTAAGGGTATTACTTCCACCTTTGCCTTTACTAACCGTACAATAACTTACTTTTATACCATATTGGCTTAAAACTTTAATCGTGCCACCCATCCCAATTTCATTATCATCTGGATGTGGTTGTACACATAGAATTGATTTTATTTGCGTTAAATCAATGTTCTTAATTATATCTTTGACTTCCATTAATTTTTACCATTTTTCCTTATGAATTTTTAAATGTTCAAAACGATTATTCGGTTCTTTCGTAACTGCTGGATGTCCAATCGCTAATATACTTATGCATTTAAAGTTATTTGGTAACCCAAGTACTTCATGAACCTCATTTAAATTAGGATAACTTGGTGTACATCCAATCCAGACTGAAGCTAATCCGATATCTACGGCCGCTAATGCCATGTTTTGAGTTGCGGCTGCCCCATCATGATTTAAGAATTCCCAGATATCTTGACGATTCGTATCACCAACAACACAAATAGCACATGCGGCTTCAATTAATGATCGACCATAGGTTAATGTAGAGGCAAGTTTAATAAGATTGTCTCTTTCTTGAATCACAATAAACTCACATGGATGAAGATTATGCGCTGATGGTGCTGCGAATGCTGCAGAAAGTATCGTGTTCACTTCATCTTCAGTGATTGGTTCAGATGAAAAGCGGCGAATACTTCTTCGTGCATGTATACTTGTTAATGTTTCCATAAATCTCCTATTTTTTTGCGGGTAAATTTGTTGTATTATCTTCGTAAAATTTAATATATTCATCAACAGTAATTCTACTTAATAATAAATCGAGTAAATCAAATGGGATTTTTTCAACTTTCTTAAATCTTAAACACGATTTGCCCATATCAAGTTTTCCATATTTTTTGTTGTATTTTTCAACAAATTCACTAAATATTTCTGGTTTCGCATAATAACCCATATGATATAGTGCATAAAAATGTTTTTGTTTAGCGATGGCAAAATAACCAAGAGGCATGTCTTTTGCGACATGATAACCACTTGGATAATAGGACAAAGGCACATAATATGAAATCATATTATAGTAAATTCCTTCTTCAAATCCTTTTGGTAAAAGTTCTTTAGTGCGTTTTCTTAATTGGTTTATAACCGCTTGTTCTTCGTCTGAAAACTGTGCGAGATATTCTTCGATTGTACTAACTGGTCTGTTCATGTTTTCACCCTAAGGCAACATCTAGGAACATCATTACCGCAAAACCTAACATTGCGCCTATTGTTGCGACATCTGTATTAGAATCATGCTGAGCTTCTGGAATCAATTCTTCTACTACGACATAAATCATTGCGCCAGCCGCAAATGCTAGTGCATATGGCAAGATAGGACGCATCGCTAATACAAGTAATGCACCAAGCACACCGGCTATTGGTTCAACAACCCCTGATGCTTGACCATACACAAAACTCTTCCAACGTGAGAATCCTTCACGTCTTAATGGAATAGAAACTGCTGCACCTTCTGGGAAGTTTTGAAGTCCTATCCCAATTGCTAAAGCGATAGCGCCTAAAAGTGTAGCTCCACTATAGTTTGCTCCAACTGCCGCAAATGCTACACCAACAGCTAGTCCTTCTGGAATATTGTGTAATGTAATCGCTAAAACGAGTAACACTGATCGATGTAAACTAGATTTTGGACCTTCTGCAGTCTTAAATCCAATATGCATATGCGGTAAATAACGATCGATTAACCATAAAAATGCTCCACCACTTAAGAAGCCAACAACAGCTGGTAACCATCCTGGTGTACCATTTGCCTCTGCCATTTCAATCGCTGGCGCAAGTAATGACCAGAATGATGCGGCGATCATAACACCTGCCGCAAAGCCTAACATAGAATTCAAAACACTACGTTTAATTGTCTTAAAGAAGAATACCATCGCAGCTCCAAGTGCTGTCACAAACCACGTAAATAACGTTGCCAAAAGCGCTTGAAACACTGGATTTAACTCCGCAAACCAATTGAATAAAATTTCCATATTTAATTACCTTTATAACTCTTTTTTCATTCTTACATTTATAAAAAAATGTTTTTTCTATTATTATCATATCAAAAAAATTTATGATTACACAAAATATACATCATAAGGTGATTTTAAAGGTTATAAACCTGTATTTTTGATTAAAAACTATAGTTCTGGATGATTATTTAGTATTTCTATAAATAGATCAGTAATTTTAGGATCAAATTGAATTGATCGATACTTTAATATTTCATCTATCGCTTGGTTACGAGTCATAGCTTTACGATAAACTCTATCTTGTGTCATCGCATCGTAAGAATCGACTAAACCTAAGATTCGCGATAGTAGTGGAATCTCTTCATGTTTTAAACCTTGAGGATATCCATTACCGTCCCAATGTTCATGATGTGAGAGAATATAGTTCGCAATTGAATGAAGTTCAGGAGAAGATAAGGCAATTCGGTACCCAATTTCGGTATGTTTTTTCATCACAATCCATTCTTCTTCAGTTAACTTTTCTGGTTTATTTAAGATTCGATCATCTATTCCAATCTTACCAATATCATGTAACATTGCGAACAAGAGTAATTCATCCATTTGACTTTGGGTTAAACCTAATTCCTGACCAATATATTTACATAATGTAGCTAATCGTTCCGCATGTTCTTCTGTATTTTGGCTCTTCGCAAACATCGTCGCTTGTATCGAAGACAAAATAGAACTATGATAACTCTTACTTTCGAGAATTTTGTTCTTATGTAAGCTATCCATAGCTTCACGAATCGTCTTTTCTATTGATTTCGAAAGATGTGTTCTCGTTGAGCTACCCATGGATAGATTTAATTGTATGCCTTGATTTTCAAATGGTTTATTGTATACTTCACAATTATGTTGGATGTGGCGCATAAACTCACTTACTTTTCTCTCACTTGTGTTCGGTAAAAGCACGGTGAACTCATCTCCACCTGTTCTAAATAATATTGCGTTTGATCCACATGCATTTTGTAAGAGTTTAGCTGTGTCAGTTATTAATCGATCGCCTTCTGTATATCCATATGCATCATTAATAAGTCTTACCCCATTAATATCTCCAATGAGTATAGATAATGGAAGATATGATTCTTGGTTAAATCGTACTTTTTCGATTTCAAAATACTTCCGATTGAACAGACCTGTTAAGAAGTCATGATCATCCATATATCTTATTTGTGCATCTCTAAGTTTTGTTTCAGTTATATCAATAATAATTCCTTCTAATGCGACTACATTTCCTTGATAATCATAAACACCTTGACCAAGTTCTAATACCCATTTCTTATCTTCATTCGCAGTAACAATCTGATATTCCGCTCTGAATTTCTCATGTTTAAGTAAAACATTTTCCCATTGTCGGAAGAGAATTTCATGATAACTTGGTTCTATCAAATCCACAAAACTAATTTTTTTATTATGTAATAAATCTTCAGGATAATATCCTGTTAAGAAGTAACATCCAGCTGATACATATTCCATTGTATAATTTTGATCAAATTTACATCGATAGGCTAAACCAGGTATATGTGATAGTAAAACGTCTTTACTACGTTCACTTTCTTTAAGTGCTTGTGTTGTCTTGATTTTCTCACTAATATCTTGAATTAAACATAAATAATTAAAGTTTTGGTCTTGGTCTAGATTAAATGAACTTATTCCAAGTCTTACCCAGAAATATTCACCATCTTTTGATTTAAGTCGCTTTTCAATTTCATACGAATCAATTTCACCCTCTTGAAATGCTTTGAATAATATCTCTTCCTTTTCTAAGTCAATAGGATGAGTCATAGCACGCCAATCATTATTTACCACATCTTGGTTCGTTCGCTCAATTAAATTCACATATGCCTTATTTACACGCGAAGTATGGCTATCATCAGAGATTGTCGCAATCCCAATTGGCGATTGATCAAATACAGCTTTAAATAAACTTTCGCTTTCAACTAATTGATTAGTAAGCGTTCTTAACTCATGATTCTTTTTTAATATCCAATTAAATACAACGATTAATATAAATAAACTAATAACGATATATAAATGATTTAAAGTTTGAATTAATATCTTATGTCGAAACATATTCGCATCAAAATCCAATCCTAACACCGCAATAACTTCGTTATTATAATTAATCGGAACTAAAATACTAATCCATGTCCCCCATCGATCAGTTGTTTCATCTGTTAATATCGTTTGATTTAAATAAAACGCACTAAAATCATTATCCGTTGCCTCATAATAATATTGACCAGGAAACGAATAATCCTCTGATGTCGGATCTTCAGAATCCACTAAAAAATAGATTTTATCATCAATCAATGTCATTAAATATGCAAATGTTATATTATTTTTAGATTCTTTTAATTTAATTAAGTTTGATTTGAGAAATTGATAATTAGGTTTATTAACATCATTAATTCTTACGTCTAAATTTGTAATATCCGTAGGATCCAAGAATAATTCTGCCGTTTCCGCAAAATTAAATATTTCTTCTTTTTCTAATCTAAAATAGTTTTGATAAACCCGATTCAAATAGAAAAGACTTCCGATAATGTAAATAACTACGATGAAGTGAAAGATAATTGAAGTTGGTAACTTTTTATAAAAGTTATTTAGCGAAATAAGTGTTTTTTGCATAGATAATCCAATCCTAACACCTATTATATCTTAAATTATTCATAACTCTTAATCATTTCACAGAATTGATCACACAACTTTGGCTCTAATTCAATTGATTTCTGAGCTTGTAAATGTTTGATTGCTT
>DASSDQ010000098.1:0-16842 GCA_035697025.1 Erysipelotrichaceae bacterium
TTTACAGAACATAACATCTCCACCCCATTCTTCTGGAGTAAGATCTAAGTCTGCCATTGAATTGTATAGTTTTTCAAAGTTTGCGCCAGGTTTATCAATTTTGTTAATTGCTACAATGATTGGTACACCTGCTGCTTTAGCATGATCAACTGCTTCACGCGTCTGTGGCATTACACCATCATCCGCAGCAACAACAATAATTACAATATCAGTAACTTTCGCACCACGCGCACGCATTGAAGTAAACGCTTCATGGCCAGGAGTATCTAAGAATGTTAACTTTTTATTATTAACAGATACTTGATAAGCACCAATATGTTGAGTAATCCCACCATGTTCACCTTCAGCTACTTTAGTTTTACGAATAGCATCTAATAAACTTGTTTTACCATGGTCAACATGTCCCATAATAGTAATAATAGGTGAACGATCTGTTAATTCTTTAGGATCATCCATTTCAGTATCTTCTAAGCTATTCTCATCAATTGGTTCTTGTTTAGTCGTTTCAACATTGTATTCCATACAAATAAGTTGGATTGTTTCATCATCTAAATTCGAGTTAATTGTTACCATCTTTCCAAGCATAAATAACAATTTAATTAAGTCACTAGAATTTTTATTCAGTTTCTCAGCTAAGCTAGAAACTGTAATACCATCTTCGTAACTAATTTGCGTCACAAGTTCAGCTCTAGGTTTAAACTCACGGTAGGTGCTTGGACCTTTAGTTGTCTTCTTGTTTCCTTTTCTCATCGGTTTCGCCATTAAATAACCTCATTTCTTTTAATACTTTTTGTGCCATTTCATAATTTGTAATACCAACTGCAACTACATTTTCACTAAGTACAGATTGAAGATCAACTGTACTTAATGAATCAATAATTGGTATATTATAGAACGCACACTTATTACGAATGACTTTTTGAGTTCTTTCAGAAGCACTATTGCTTAATAAAACACAATGAACATTCTTCTTACGAATACCCTCAATCATACGGTCTCCACTCACTAAAGCATTTGCACGCTTAATTAATCCAAGAAACGATAGATTATTTTGCATCATTAATTAGCGCTCGAATTTCATCATATACATTGGTAGGTATTTGACACTCCAATGCACGATTTAATGCGCCTTTTTTTTGAGCTAAATCAACAGCTTCTAAGGTTTTAAGTAAATAAGCTCCACGCCCATTTGCTTTACCAGTAAGATCTATTTTAATCTCTCCCTCAGGAGTACGTACAATTCTTAATAAATCTTTCTTGGGAACTTGTGTCATCGTTGCAACACAACGTCTTAATGGTATTTTTTTCATAAACACCCTCCCTTTTTTTATTCTTCATCCTCATAGTAATCTTCAAATTCATCAAAATCAACATCATCTTCCCACTGTTTGTTTTCAACAGCATCTCGTAATGCGATTTCAGCAAGTTCTTCTTCAGTATACTCAATCTTAATATCGTAATCCTTGTCTTTCTTAAGTTCTGAAGGTCTTAATCTTCTTTCCTCTTCCTCTTGTTTCTTGGTCTTGCGTTTTAAAACTTCTTTCTTTTCAGGAACAGGTTTATTATCCGCTATCGCTTCAAACTTAGAAACATAGTCATGTCTAACTTCAAGAGGTTTACGTTCTTTCTTAGGTTTTTCAACCTTTTCAACAACTTTCTCTTCAACTTTAACACTAGGTGTTTTTTCGACTTTAACTTCAACACTTGTTTCAGATTTAGTTACTTCTGATGTTATGAATTCTTTTTCTTCATAAACTTCAGTTGTATCTTCATCGTCCTTTAACGTAATGTCTTCATTTAAGTTTTCATATTCTTTTTGTTTAACAGCTTCAACTTCTGCTTGTTTTTGACGTTCTTCTTGTAGTTTACGTGCTTTACGTTCTACAATCTTAGCTTCTTGTTCAAGAGAGAATTCAGAAGCTTCTTTTTGCCAATTACGACCTTCAGCTTCAATATCAGTACGTGATTTAATATCAATCTTCATACCTGTTAAACGAACAGCTAAACGAGCATTTTTACCCTTTTTACCAATCGCTAAAGATAATTGATCATCTTCAACCACTACAACAATTCCACGTTTTTCTTCACTTTGAAGTACTGCAAGAATTTGTGCTGGGCTTAAAGCATTCTTTATCAATTCAATGATGTTTTCACGCCATTCAAAGATATCAATCTTTTCACCTTTTAGTTCTTCAATAACAACTTGAACACGTGAACCACGAGGACCAATACATGCTCCAATAGGATCTACATCATCACGTTTTGAGAACACAGCCATCTTAGTACGTTCACCCGCTTCACGAGCGATTGCTTTGATTTCAACAATGCCTTGGAAAATTTCTGGAACTTCTTTTTCAAATAAGCGTTTAACTAATTTAGTATCAGCACGTGACACCAAAACTTGAGCTCCCTTTGTATCTTTAGTAACTTCAGTAATTACAAGACGGATTTTTTGTCCTTCTTTATACATTTCATTTGGAATTTGAGCTGCTTTTGGCATCATTGCTAGTGTTTTACCTAAGTTGACAACAACAAATTTTTCCTCAACAGATTCAACAATCCCAATAACCATTTCATCTAGTTTATCAATGTACTCATCATAAACAGCTTTCTTTTCAGCCTCACGAATCTTTTGTTTCATAACATTCTTCGCAAGTAATGCAGCTGCACGACCAAGTTCATCAATATTTACTTTAGTGCTGTGTAAATCCCCAATCTTAAATTCAGGATTAATTGCTTGAGCATCTTTAAGTGAAATCTCTAATTCATCATCTTCAACTTCTTCCACAACAGTGTATTGTTGAAATAAACCAACTTCTCCACTACTTTGGTCAATGTCTACTTTTACCAACGCGTCAGGAATTTCGATATGCTTACGATATGCTTTAACTAAAGCTTCATTTAAAGCTTCTAATACAATCTCTTTAGTAATGTTGCGATTGCCTTCTAAAGCCTGCATAGCGGCTAAGAAATCTTTAAAATTCATTCATCTTCTCCTTAAATTTTGACCGCTAAACGAATTTTAGCGATATTTTCTTTTTCAAATTTTAATACTTTTTTACGAGACTTAATTTGTACTTGTATTGAACCATGACCATCTTGATAATTTAAGAGTGTTCCAGTCCATTCTAATGATTTTTCTACTGGATGATGAAATAGAATCTTCACTTCTTTCATGATTGATCGTGTTATATCATGATCACTATTAAGTTCACGTTCAGCACCAGGCGAACATACTTCTAAATAGTAAACCATATCCTTCAATGGACTCTCATCCAATATCGGTGATATTTCGGTCGAAATCATTGAACAAGTTTCCAAATCCATTGATCCATCGTCTAACATAATGGCACATTGTAGAATTTTCATCGAGGACTCTTGCGTCCATTTTAATTCCACAAGTTCACACTTATGTTTTTCTAATACAGGTAAAATGAGGGTTTCGATTGCTTTTAGTTCCATATTCTCCTTAAACAATAATTAAGGAGTGGCGAACCACTCCTTGTTTTCTATCTACGGATAATATAATACTCTCTTTTCATTTAAAATACAAGTCTAAAACAAACGCATTTGGTTTTCATCATCTAAATGATTTAATAACCCATACGCATCAAATTTTTTAATTACGGATGTATTAACTTGTGTTCTCGCAACTAGATCTTCTTTAGAAATAAACGCCTTCTTTTCACGTGCAGAAACAATTGATTTTGCGACGTTATCACCTAAACCATCGACAATTGTGAATGGTGGAATCAAATTTTTTGGGTTTTTAGAATCAAGGATAAATTCAGTCGCATGTGAGACATTTAATTGTAATGGGCTAAAATAATAACCACGACTCATCATCTCATAGACAACTTCTAAACTTGATACTAGTTCCTCTTCTTTATGTGTAACACTTGATTTTAAACGATTATCATTTAAACGTCGTTGAATGTCTTTTAGGCGTTCTAGAACTTTTGCCTCACCTAATACATAAGTTTCATACTCATGAGATGTTGCTCTAAGACTAAAGTAACTTGCGTAATAAACAAGTGGTCGATTAACTTTGAACCACGCTACACGAACAGCCATCAATACATATGCAATCGCATGCGCTTTTGGAAACATATACTTAATCTTCAAGCAAGATTGAATGTACCATTCAGGAACATTATATGAAGCCATAAGTGACTTCCACTCCTCTTTAAGACCTTTACCTTTACGAACAGATTCCATAATATCAAAAGCAGATTTTGCAGGTAATCCTTTATGAATTAAATACACCATGATATCATCTCGACATCCAATAACATCATTCAATGTATATCCTGTTTCAATTAAACTCTTCGCATTATTTAACCAAACATCTGTACCATGTGATAACCCTGAAATACGGACTAAATCAGAGAATTTTTCTGGTTTAGTAAGTTCTAAGATTTGTCGAACAAATCCTGTTCCGAATTCAGGTAATCCTACTGCACCTGTCTTTTCACTGTAATTTGGATTCTTTATTTTAAGAGCTTTTGTCGAAGAAAATACTGATATAGCTTCTTCATCATTCATTTTGATTTGTCTAACATCGACATTTGAATATTTCTCTAAAAACTTCATAGCAGTTGGATCGACATGACCTAAAATATCTAATTTAAGCACATTATCATGAATATCCGCAAATTCGAAATGAGTGGTTAACCATTCAGATTGACTCTTGTTTGCAGGATATTGTACGGGTGTAAAATCATGAACATCGTTATCTTGTGGAATTACAATGATTCCTCCTGGATGTTGACCAGAAGTTTTCTTAACACCTTCACAACCATTCGCTAAATAAAGCATCATAGCTTGACGATGTGTGTTCTGAAGGCCCATTTCCTCAAGATATCCTTTGATATAACCATACGCAGTTCTTTGCGCTACAGTAGAGATAGTTCCTGCTCTAAATACGTGATCTTCTCCAAATAAAACTTTCGTATAAGCATGTGCTTTATCTTGATAATCACCAGAAAAGTTTAAATCTATATCTGGAACTTTATCTCCTTCGAAACCTAAGAACGTTTCAAATGGTATATCATGTCCATCCATGTCCATATATGTATCACATTTTGGACATAGTTTATTCGGTAAATCAAAACCACTATCACTTGTTCCATCATTGATAAACTCAGAATGATGACATTTCGGACACACATAATGAGGCGCAAGTGGATTAACTTCTGTAATATTTGCGAGTGTCGCAACAAGTGAAGAACCAACAGAACCACGAGATCCAACCATATACCCATCATCAATCGATTTCTTGACCAATAGATGTGCAATATAGTAAATAACACCGAACCCATGTGTAATAATTGAATTTAATTCTTTTTCAATACGATTATAAATTAATTCAGGTAATGGATTTCCATATTTTGCATGTGCATTATCATAAACGATTTTACGTAAGTTATCATCTGCACCTTCAATACTTGGAGTGTAAAGTTCACTTTTTATCGCTTTAACTGGTTCAATTTGATTAACAATATACTTTGGATTAGAAATTACTAGACGATATGCCATTTCTTTATCTAAATAATTAAATGCATCTAACATTTCTTGAGTAGTACGTAAATGTTGATCAGGCGCAACAGTCATCTGTCTTCTTTGTTCATTGTATATATAAAGAGGATGACGACCAGCTCCTACACCTTTTGCCTGAATATAAACATCTCTAAAACGTTTATCCATTGGATTTAAATAATGTGCATCCCCTGTCGCTACAATTAACTTATTACATTCGATCGCTGTATTAATAATTCTTAAAACAATATCTTTGAGTCGCTTTTCATTAACAATCGAGTTATTCTCGATTAATGGTCGATAATTCTCAAGTGGTTGAATCTCAATATAATCATAAAATTTCATCGCTTCAATGAGTTCTGGAGTAGAACGATTAGCGGCTAACTCAAATATTTCGCCATTAAAACAAGAACTTCCGACTAGTAAATCATTTCTATGATTTATAATATCTTCTCGACAAATTCTTGGTTCACTTATACTACCATCATTCTCACTCTTAGTTGTAGAACCATTAGTCAAACGATCCGTATGCGCCATCGTGACTAATTTAAATAATGATTTTAGTCCATGTTGGTTTTTAGCTAATAAATTAACATGTTTCTTCATGTTTTTTTGAAATGCTAAAGCTTGATCAAGATTATTTAAATCATCAACGAATTTTAGTTTACTTAATTCATCAGACATTAACATCTTTCCAAAGACCTGATGTAATACTTCCGTATCATAATCTGCTCTATGTGCACCCGATTCATCATATGAAATCTTGTAATGTTTAGCAATTACACCTAAACGATAATATTTCTTATCTTTAAGTAATGCCTTTGAAAGATCTAATGTATCAATTACAGTATTTGATAATTTTGGACGATTCATTCGCAATAAATTCGCGTTAATAAAGCCCACATCAAAATTCGCATTATGCGCTAGAATAATATCATCTTGAATAAAATTCAACCATGTATCTATAACTGATTCAATTGATTCAGCTTGATCAACATCAGCTTGTTTAATATGTGTTTTCTCTGTTATAAAAGCACTTAAGCTTTGATGTGGATTAACAAACATTTGTAAGCGATCCACAATCATACCTGACTGTACTCGAATTGCCGCAAACTCTATTATTCTGTCAAATTCTGTCGATAAACCAGTGGTTTCTAAATCTAACACAATATAGGTAGAATCATGTAAACTTTGTTTTTTTGGATTTGATACGATATTATACCTAGATTCAACCATATTGAATTCTATTCCATAAATCATTTTGAATGGTCGCGTAGGATTCTTTTTAATTAAACCTTCAACGGCTTTCTGTGCTTTGGGATATGCTTGTACTGAATGATGATCAGTAATTGCGATAGCTTCATGTCCCCATTGATACGCTTGATTAATATATGCCTCAATCGTACTTACACCATCCATCTCTGACATATTCGTATGCAAGTGCAATTCTACACGTTTATCATTGGATTCATCTCTTCGTACCATCCAATCTTGAATTAAACGTATGTCTTTAACTTGAATTTGAATATCCTTAGTAAAGTTGTCATAAATTGTATCCCCATACACTTCAATACAATCCCCTTTATTCAATAGGCCAAATTTCTCTATCTGACTCTTTTCATCTAAAAACTGACTAAATGATAACGCATCTTCTTCATCATGGAAGAAAACTGTTTGTCTTAAAGTTGTATTATTCTTAATCCATTGACTATCAATTTGAAATATTTTACCGCGAACTTTAATACCACGTTGACCTAGTACACAATCTTTTAAAGGTACAAGTTGACTATCTTCCTTCTTGGTTCGTTTAGTTTTTATCTGAGCTTTATTAAACTCAGGTTCTGCAGAAATCATTTGTGGAATCGATTCTATTTCAACAGGTTCATCATTTTTTAATCTAGATTTACATAAATATGTAATGCCAAATTTATTTAACAATTCTTGTAATCTTAGTAATTGTTGATTCAATTTATCATGAACATCCAAAGATTCCATAATAAAATAAAGTGTTTTATCTTCTAAAATACTTAAACGATTATGATCTAACTCATTTAAATTGAATTTATCTATACAAAAATTTATGTATTGTTGCAAGTCTTTATGAACTAAATCGCATTCATCCGTAATTAATTCTAACTCACATTTTACATTAGTATTTTTCTCGATAGAACTAATAAGTTTTTCATATAATGAAAATGGTATTGTTTGTTTCAATTTTAAAACAATATTTAAAATTTTTGTTTCACGATAAAATCGAATCTTCTCAATTTTTGAATCATTAAAATAAACACGATCAAGTGCTTTAATATCTAATTTCTGTAATAACTCTTGATTAATCATGCATTATCTCTATTAAATCGTTCAATTATATGTTGTGCAGCTTGTTTACCAGCAGATAAAGCATGAATAACTGTCTTCGTTCCACTAACGATATCTCCTGCTGCGTATACTCGATCAATATTTGTTTCAAAATGTTCATCCACAATAATTCTACCTTGTGAATCTAAAGCTAATCCTTCAAAATTTAACTTCTTAACACTTGAACCGATAGCCATAACCATTAAATCACAGTCTAGTTCAAAATAGCCTTCATCATCGATAATAGTACCTCGATCATTTTCATCTATTTTTACAAGTTTAGTACGTTTACATTTAACTCTAAAATCATTCTCAAAATCAAATACTGAAATTGGATCAACGAGTTCATGTATATTTACACCTAAGTGAATACATTCTTCAACTTCAGCTTTTCTCGCAGGCATTAAGTCAATTGTTCTTCGATAAACTAGATGTGTATCAATACCATATTTTGCGGCACTAATTGCCACATCCATTGCGACATTGCCGCCACCAACAACACATAGACGCTTTATATGCCTAAAATGCTCATGGAATGAATCTTCTCCAATATTAAGAATGCTTAAGAATTGTTTCCAACCAATTACTTTTGGATGATCTGAACCTTCAATTTTCGAGAAATTTTGTTTAGAAGCGCCCATCGCAAGATACATCGCATCAAATCCTTCTTCAAATAATGATCGATAATCACGTGTCCTACCAAAATTCTCTTCTATTTTAAACTTAACACCTAATTCCATTAATTGTTCAATTCGATAATCTACTACATTATTTGGTAAACGATAAGGAGGAATACCAAATTTAAGAACTCCACCTAGAATGGATTTTTTCTCAAAAACAGTCACATCAAATCCTGCTTGTTTTAGTGTTACAGCACAAGAAAGACCAGATGGACCACTACCTATAATTGCAATTTTCTTATCGATTGCTGGTTTTACTTCTGTAATTGACTTGTAATGATCTCCTATATAACGTTCAATTAAACCAATTTTAACTGGTGCATTCATTTTCATGCGAACACATTTTGCTTCACATTGAATATCTTGATAACAAACTCTTCCGCAAAATTCTGGAAAACTATTCTTGGATTCCGCAATTTGCTTTGCTTCTTCCCCTCTTCCTTCTAAAAATGCTTTAATCATCGAAGGAATCTCCATATGTGCAACACAGCCATCTACACATGGTTTATGACGACAGTTTAAACAACGTTCAGCTTCTTTTATTGCTTCTTCGTAACTTAACCCGATAGTTTCATTATATAAATTCGTATTCATTTCCTTACCTCACTTAACTAGTTTTGTAAGAGCTTCTTTCGCCGCAGCTTGTTCAGCTCTTTTCTTTGAACTACCCTTACCTTTGCCATATGTTATACCATCAATCTGAACACTTGTTTCAAATATTCTTTGATTTGATGGACCATCAACGCTTAATAGAACATAACTAATAGTTCTTCTATTATCAGCTTGAACATATTCTTGTAATTCAGTTTTAAAATCAATTACGCTATTAAATTGTTTAAATTCTTCTAAGTCTTTAAATATATCAGTTAATAATGGACTAACATATTGATAACCAGATTCAAGATACAATGCTCCCAAAAACGCTTCGAACATATCAGCAACTGTTGAATCACGCATTTGACCCTGTTCAAGAACTTCTCCATGACCAAGTTTTAAAAACTCGTTTAAACCAAGTTTAAATGCAATCTTCGCTAACGAACTCTCACAAACCATTTGTGATCGTAACTTTGTCATATTTCCTTCAGTAAGTTTTGGATTTAGATTATACAGATAAGATGCAGTCCACAATTGTAATACCGCATCTCCCATAAACTCAAGTCTTTGATTATCCTCTGGATATGTATTCTGATGTTCATGCAAATAAGATCGATGTACAAAAGCACATTCAATTTGACGAATATCTTTAACGACTATTTGGTGTTGTTTTAACCATTCTTTTAAATTCATAGTTCTATTATACCTTAATCCATTCTCTGATTCTCAAGGTCTTTAAAACAATAATCAATCCATTGGGAGAATTGTTTCTTTTTCTCGAAAATTTCTAGAGAATCTTTTTGTGCAGTTAAAAGTATAGCTTGATCCAAAATAACATTGGCGATTAAAAAACTTGGAATTCCAGATTGTTTTAACCCAAATATTTCTCCTGGGCCTCTTAATTCAAGATCTTTATTCGCAATTTCAAAACCATCTAAACTATTTTCAAGAACTCTTAACCGAGTTAAACTCAATTCTTCTTTTGAATCGGTTAACAAGAAACATAATCCTTCAACACTTCCACGACCAACTCTACCTCGTAATTGATGGAGTTGGGACAAACCAAAACGATCACTATCATATATAACCATCGTATTTGCAGTTTGTACATTAACCCCAACTTCAATTACAGTCGTCGTAACTAAACAATCAATTTCATGATTTAGGAATTGTTTTAGTATATTTTCCTTATCATCTTGATTTAATTTACCATGTAACATACCAATTCTTACATGTTTTGGTAATCCTTTTTTAAGTGCATCATATATTTGTTCAACGCTTTTTACATTACTTGTCTCATCATATTCTATGCTAGGACAAACGAAATATATTTGATCATTCATTTCTAAACGTTTAATTATTTCTGCATAGATTGGTTTTATACTATTTGTCTCAACTAATTTTGTATGAATAGTTTGTTTACTACTATGATACGTTTGAATAGTTGAAATATTTAAATCATTAAACAATACCGCAGCTAAGGTTCTTGGAATAGGAGTTGCACTCATTAATAGGAAATCGACTTTATCTCCTTTATCACTTAACATACGCCTCTGTTCAACTCCAAATCGATGTTGTTCATCCGCAACAACTAAACCACAATTTGAAAATTTCACATCTTCTTGAATAATCGAATGTGTTCCAATTAGAACATCAATTTCATTGTTTCTTAAACGCTCTAATATATTTCTCTTTTGGATCGTACTTAGTGAAGAATAAAGCACTTCAATTCTTACACTTATTGGCAAGTATTCTTTTAAACTATTAAAATGTTGCTTAGCTAATATTTCAGTCGGGACAAGTAAAGCTGATTGATAGTGAGCAAGTACATTAGCATAAATCGCTAATGCTGCAATTACAGTTTTACCACTACCAACATCTCCTTGTAATAATCGATTCATTCTTTGTTTGGACTGTAAATCATCAAGAATTTCATTTAATACTTGTTTTTGATTAATTGTAAGTTCAAAAGGTAATTTTTTCATCCAAGTATTAATCTCTCTTCGATCAAATATTTTATTTTTACCAAACATTTGTCCAAAATTTATACTTCGATTAAGCTGTAATTTTGTTTGAAATCGTAGAAATTCTTCATACTTTAAACATCGCTTCGCTTGTATTATAGCCTGCATAGACTGTGGATTATGCATATAATAAATTGATTGTTTTATGCTTAATAAACGATATTTTTCTTTAAACTCTATAGGAATATCAATTTTAATTGAATCATCAAGTTTACTTAGTGCTTTATGAATAACTTGAATCAAATCTTTATTACTTAATTCTTTGCGAAGAGAATAAATTGGTACTATCCCTATTTGTTCGAGAAGCGGTTGTGCATTATAGTTTAAGCCAGTTAACATATACTGACCATCATATCGAGCCTGTAAACTGATACGCATATTTGATTTTAACCAAGGTCGATTAAAAATACTAACTTGAAATAATCCTTGATCACTTTGAAACATGAATCGCGTTACACTTCTATTTTTTGGTAATCGAACCATTTTAAAAGGTTCTTGTATTGTGCCTTCTAACCAAACTTTATCGTTTAAAAGCCATTCATCATATGGTTTTACTACAATTTCCTCATAACGCATAGGAAAATACCAAAGCAAAGATTCCACTGTAAAAAATCCTGCATCATTTAATTTCTCTATCATTCGTTTTGTTAGTTTTAATGTACTTAGTTCCATATAAAGAAAAGGGCATTATGCCCTTTTATTCGATTCCAAAGATAAAGGAATAAACAGGCTGTAACCCTTTAGTTACTTCTACCTCACAATGATTAAATTCAGTTGAAATGAATTCTTCAATCATAGTTTGTTCCTCATCACTAACATCATCACCAACAATAACAGTTATAAGACCATCATCATCAGTTACAGTTTGTTTTAATAATTGTTTAGTTGCATCAAGTTTATCTGATGTACTACATATAATCGATTTTTCAAGTATTCCCATATAATCTCCAGCAACAATCTCTACACCCTCAAAGCTTGTATCTTTAATTGCATAAGTAACCATTGCAGTTTTTACATGTTTATATGCTTCCGTCATTTCAGAGACATTTTCTTCTACATCAACTTCAGGATTGAACATAATGCATGCGCTCAGACCTTGTGGAATGCTCTTCGTTGGTAGAACTCGAACATCCATATCTTCGATCAATGATTCAGCTTGTTGAGCTGCTAATATAATATTCGAATTATTTGGAAGTATAAAGATATGTTCTGCATTCACAGATTGAATAGCAGCGACAAAATCTTCTGTAGAAGGATTCATCGTTTGCCCACCACTGATTACAACATCTACACGATAGGATTCAAATAATTCTTTAACACCCTCACCTGCCGCAACCGCAATAATCGCATACTTTTTCTTCTCAATATTTTTAGTTTTTGTTTCAACTGCCATATGACTTAAATGTTCATGTTGTTCTTGCATATTCTCGATCTTTAATTTCAAGAATTCACCATAACGTTGTCCGATATTTAAGGCATCACCAGGAGTTAATGTATGTACATGTACTTTGACAATTTCTTCATCCTGAACAACTACTAATGAATCACCAAGTCTTGATAAACGATCTTTAAGTTCATCTTCACTAAAACTACTTTGTGTTTCATCCGTTAATCGAATAATAAATTCAGTACAGTAACCAAATTCTTCATTTTCTAAGTTCTTTTGTACGCCTTCACCCATCTCTATGTTTTCAAGAAGTGCAACTGGTGTACCCTTTAAGCCTAATCTAAACCCTTCTAAAATCTTAATATAACCATATGCACCACTATCAACAACTCCAACCTCCTTTAAAACAGGAAGTAAATCAGGAGTTCTTAATAACGATTCATGTGCAGCAGAAATTAAGAAATCAAAGTATTCAAGTATCGTTTTATTTGGATAAGTTTCCAAGTAATCAAAAGCTTGTTTACTACTTTCTCTTAAAACAGTAAGAATCGTCCCTTCAACAGGACGCATAACTGCTTTATAAGCAATTTCAGTGCCTTTTACAAACGCATCCGCAAAATCGCGTGCACTTATTTCAGCTTTACCATCAACACTTTGATAAAATCCTCTAAATATTTGCGATAAGATAACACCGGAATTACCCCGTGCTCCCATTAATAAGCCTTTAGATAAGACTTTCGCAATATCACCAACATTCATTGTTAAAATAGCTTGAGTATCTTTTACACCAGCAGAAAACGTCAAATTCATATTCGTACCAGTATCACCATCTGGAACTGGGAATACGTTTAAGGCATCTACTTCATGGTGATGATTTGTTAAGTTATTTGCCCCACTCACCAACATGGATTTAAATAAAGAACCGTCTAGTTTATTCATTTCGCACCTAACCAATCATCCTAACGCCTTGAACATAAACATTAATACCACTGAATTTTAAATCCAATGATTTTTCTAAAACATATTTACATTTCTTTTGAACTTCGTTAACAACTTCAGAGATTTTAACTCCAAAACCAATAATAATGTATAGATCAAGTTCTAATCCTTGAGTACTTTCTCTAACTAAAACACCTTTACTGTAATTTTCTTTTTTCAAGAGTTCAGCAATCCCATCTTTTAATACTTTCTGAGATGCCATACCAACAACGCCATAACATTCTGTAACAACACCACCTGCTAAACTCGCGATGGCTTCATGGCTAATATTAATATTACCTAATTGCGTTGATCGCTCGATTGACATATTTTTCTCCTTTGTTGCATTTTCATTATATCAAATAATGAGTTTAATTCAAAAATCATGGATAACAAGAAAAACTATACGGTACAGCTTTAATTTCGTCAATGGCTATACACGCATGTTCTGGATTCAAAGCCTGCCGAATAGACGCATAATCCTCTAATACATTTATTGTACTGAGAGAAGTATATACGGTTATTCCATCATACATGATTAGCTTAGCATAATAAACATCATAACTTTTTTCATCTTGTATAATTTCTGAAATCATTAACTTTGTACTCGATGTTAATTCATTCAGTGAAGATGCCAATCTCGTGTAGGCTAATTCATCATCATAACCATTTACAAATATTAATTCATTAATCGAGATAGGTTCAAATTCATTAAAAGAATACAGTTTACCATTCTCCAACAAAACACTCTGTTGGTTATTTAGATAAGCTAATACACCAAACTCTTCTATAGTAATTAATAATTCATTACCTTTACTATACTTCATTTGTAATGATTTTATTAATGGATTTGATTCTAACTCTTCACTTAATATAAACCCAAAATCGAGTAAATTATACTTCGATTTCAACGAATTGATACTAGACTCAACAACACTTTGAGTTACATTAGTATTACCCTGTAGTTTGATTTTTTCGATAGACGAATTTCTTTGAAAAAAGTAATAATATCCAATTCCTACAACAATAAATATACCAATTATCGTTAATAAAACTTTAATAATCTTTTTCTTTCTAGACTTTAGTTTCTCATTTCTAGATTCAGATATTAATTCATCAACTGATGGTATATTTGTCATTTTACACTCCAATTAAATAATTCAATTTCAGGGTTTAAAACTATCCCATATTTTTCAACGATTAATCTTAGTGCTAATTGTACCAAATCTAATACATCTTTTGCCTTTGCATTATCAACATTTACGATGAAATTACTGTGAATTTCCGAAAACATTGCACCACCTATTCTCTTACCTCGTAAACCTACTTGGTCAATAATTTGCCAAGCTAATATTCCTTCAGGGTTTCTAAATACACTTCCTGCACTTGGTAAATTCAAAGGTTGCGATTGAGTTCTACGAATTTTTCGATCATTTACTATTTTTTCGATATCACTTGCAGAGCCAAAAGTACATTCAAATTCCGCTTCTAATATTATCCAATTTTTATGATCCGCAAATGATGTATGACGATACGAAAATACAATTTCTTCTTTATTCATCCACACACATTCACCATCTTTATAAACATAAATCCGTTTAAGCACTTCATATGTATCATGCTTATACGCACCAGCATTCATATATAATGCACCACCAACTGAACCAGGAATTCCAGTCGCATATTCAAAACCCGATAGTCCTAATAAACATGTTTTATACGCTAAAGCAATTAGACTTGCGCCAGCTCCAACTCTTATTTGATTACCGTTGATTTCGATAGTATTAAGCGTTTTATCAAGTTTGATTATAACTCCGTGATAATCATCATCTGACGCTAATATATTTGATCCCATACCCCAAATTTTATAAGGTATATTATGCTCATTCAATAAACTTAAAGATTTACTTAAACTTGAAATATCAGTTGGATAGAATACATAATCTGCTATACCACCAATTTTAAAACTAGTTAAAGTTTTAATGGATATATTATGTTTAATCTCACCCAAATCATTTAATATATTAATAAGATTTAACATCTTTAATTTCCTCATAAATCCAATCTATAAAATCATTTGCCGCATTTGGATGTCCCAGTTTTCTAGCATTTTCTTTCATATCGCTTAATCGTTTTTCATCATCAAGCAAATCAAGAATTAAAGCACGTAATTTTTGGCTATCCAATGTTTTCTCTTCGACTAAAACACATGCATTCTTATCCATTAATGCTTTTGCATTATAAAATTGATGATTATTTGGGACAAAAGGACTTGGAATAATGATCGATGGACAACCCGTCACCATAATCTCTGCCGCAGTCGTAGCCCCGCCACGTGTAACCATTAAATCAACTTGTTGCATAACACTTCTTTGATCAATATATGGAACTATTTTAATATTTGTCGTTTCATCATTATTTTCAATAAATGATTGATAATGATTCTTACCTGTTACATAAATACATTGAATATTGTTTTGATCTAACAACTCCAAAAGACCACCCATAATATGATTTATTGACTCCGAGCCCAAAGAACCCATCACAAATAAAACAGTCTTCTTTAATCGTGATAATTGATGAGACTCAAAAAAATCATTTACTTCATTTTCCTGTTTAAAAACATAAGTTCTTGGATTCCCTAATAATCTTGTTTTATTCTTTGGAAACTCTGTTAAGTTATTTTCATAACTTGCGACAATCGCATCGACATGTTTAGCTAAGAATAAATTTGCCTTACCAGCAATCGCGTTTTGTTCATGTAAGAATGTTTTAATTTTTAAACGTTTCGCTTCTAAAATTACCGGAACACACACATAGCCACCAAATCCAATCACAACATCCGGTTGATATGTTTTCAAGATTGATCTTACTTTAGAGCGATTAAAAAAAAGTGTATATAACGCATATATTTTTTGGAATATTGTTCCTTGAATTCCTTTTGTGGATAAACCTTCAAATGCATAACCGTGTTGAGGAATGAGCGTTGATTCCATTCTTTCATGATTTCCAATAAAAAATATTTCATGACTAGAATCTTGATCTTTAAGTGCTTGTGCAAGCGCTAAAGCTGGATAAATATGCCCACCTGTTCCCCCTGCTATTAGACAAACTTTCATTTGAAGTCTCCTTTCGCTTAGTTATTATACCATAAGCAAATGTTTGAACTTATGTTAAAATATATGAAATGAAATATAAATGTTTAGTTCTAGATCATGATGATACAGTAGTTAATAGTTCACAGAGTATTCACTACCCTGCTTTTTTACATACATTAGAAACA
>DASSDQ010000099.1:0-2764 GCA_035697025.1 Erysipelotrichaceae bacterium
ATGAATATAACTGCTTCAATTAATTATATTAATCTAAAACATAATTACAAATTAGTTAAATACAATCAACGTCAACCAAATTAACAAAATATCCTTTATTTTCAGATCGTTGCGATATTTAAAATTAATATACATAAAAAGTTTCAATCTACAAAGCTCTTTGATATTTTTTTAAATCGAGTGACATGTATGTTTTATTATTTGCCGATTTAATAATTGCGTTTTTACCTACTCCTATAAAATAGAAACAAGAAATAATTAGTAAAGTTGGTGTTAGAAGCATAATTGTTATAATTCCACTTCTAAAATTAACACTAATATAATAACTAAAAAATATTCCAATAATTAATTTCCAGTAACATTTTATTAAAGCATTCAATGATAAAAAGTCTATTTTCACTATAATATAATTTTCTATATCACAATTTTTGAAAGCAATACTTTTTCTTTTAATTAAAAACCAAATAGTATACATTGAAATAATAACTAGTGGTAAAGTCAATAAACTCATTATCAGATGAAACTCCTCTGGAATTCTTAGTCTGTCTACGGTTCTAAGTATATCTCCAAGAATTAGCCCAGTTCCAATTGCGAGACCACTATAAATACCATATTTACTCGTTTTTTTACTACTTTTCCCAATTTCAAAACGCTTCATTTTATACGCTTTATGTGGTACAAACCAACTAAATCCTAATATTAAGAAATGCCACCATTCTTCAAACAAATCAATCGCATATAGTTCTTCTGAATTGACATCTTTAATAATCATAAACTACTCCTTTTTTCAAATTTATACATTATCGATAAAATAATAAATATCAAAAAATATATGATAGTACCTTTACTAAATTTATCAGATAATTCAACTTTAAAATTATGCAAAAGAGAAATTTTCAATTTATAATTAATAATCATTATATTAATACAAAATTACATAAAAACTTAGGTACTTGCCTAAGTTTTTATTTGGATTGATTCTTTGTCTAAACGTTGCGTAATTAACTTCTTAGAGATGATATAGATAACTGCGAAGATTGGGACACCTAGGAACATTCCTATAACCCCGAAATATCCTCCACCAACAATAATCGCAAACATGATCCAAAGACTTGGCAAACCCATTGAATCCCCTAAGATATGAGGTCCTAACACATTGCCATCGAATTGTTGAAGGACGATGATATAGATCACAAACCATAAGGCTTGAATAGGTTCGATAAGGATAAGAATAAGTGCTCCAGGTACTGCCCCAATGAATGGTCCGAATACTGGAATTATACTCATAACACCGAATATAACACTTATTAGAACAGGATACGCAAGTCCCATAAAACTCATACCGATAAAGCATAATATCCCAACAATCATAGAGTCAAAGGATTGACCTAAGATAAAACGATGAATCATATTGGAAGATAAACGACTTAAATCAATTAGATAATCACCGGTTTTTTGACCGAATATCGCATACATCAATTTCTTGATTTGAAGGGCGAAACGTTCTTTTTCTAATAATATATAAACCGCTATCGCAAGACCCATAATAATACTAAATATCGTCTTAGTGATTTGGATGGAATAGTCTAATACATACGGTAAGTATGTTTGTAGAGAATTAATTAGACTTAACAAGAAATCTTCAGATGAATCGACGATGATGTTTAACCAGTCATAGGTTTCACGATATGCCGCGAAATTAGTTCCTAATAAGTTCTCAACTTCACTCATGTATTGAGGGAGTTTTTCACTGATTGATCCGATGCTTAGAATCACTTGAGGTATAACAAACGAGAAGAATAATATGATAACTCCGATTGTTATAAACAATGACACAATAATCGATATTAAGCGGTTTAGCTTCTGTTTCCATTTGAAACGAATGAATACCTTCTTCTCAAAGAATGCGACGAGAGGACCCATTAGAAACGCTATAGATAAACCATAGATAAACGGAGATAATACACCAATTAGATTGGAGAGTGATGTTAAGATAACATTCACATTAAGAAACATGAAATAGATTAGGATGATAAACAGACCCGCAATAATCAATGAAAGAATAAGCGATAAGTGATTACTATCAATCCATTTTTTCATGCGTATCTCCCTTTAATATTTGATTAATCAACGTTTCAACCTCATGGTTTTCAATGTATGGTAATTGACTCTCACGATAATCATACCCAAAGCTACCACGACTAATTGTCACAATTGGAGGGAATTGAATACGTTTGAAAATAGCTGTATGCCAAGCCTTCATAAACCATCGAATATCTTCAATAAATACACTTGGATTATCTAATCCATAGTACATCATCCAATCCGCTACTTCTGTATTTTTCCATTCACCTGATTGATATGTTTTTAACCAATCAAGAATATGATGACTTGGATATTGTACAAGATATTGAACCAACCAATCATGATAAACCCATTTCATCGGATCCACTTGATTCGTACGAAGTTCAGCACTTGGCGCAAAGCCAAAATGAATCGTATGATTCTCGATTACTGGTATTAAGTTAGGGTCGATAATCATTTGATTATAATGTTTGTTTATCGCATGCGCTAATTCAAAGACTTGAAGTTTTGTACAATCACCCAAAGGACTTAATGCGCCAATGGTATCCCCATATAAGGTCGCATAGCCTAACGCAACTTCTACTTTATTCCCATTGTTACAAATAACGCCACCTTTATAAGACGCGAATGATGACAATAAATGTCCTCTTAGACGCGCTTGGATATTCTCATACGCTAA
>DASSDQ010000100.1:0-2659 GCA_035697025.1 Erysipelotrichaceae bacterium
GTTCCTTGATCGATTGCACAAATATAACTCATACTTACACCTCGATGGTTTCAATCACCATTTGATTTAATGTTTTGATTAAGTCAAGGGTTGAACCTTGATCACGGGTAGGATTAAATTCGACAATATCCATACTACTGATACCTGGATGATGTAAGACATGTTTGATTAACGGTAATATTTCATACGGTTTAAAACCATCTTTAACTGGAGTATTTACACCAGGAAATAAACTAGGATCCATACTATCACAATCGAAGGAAACATGTAGATGTTTCTTATCTTGGATAAATCGGTTAACTTGTTCATTTAACCAATCAATTCCCTGTTTACGTATTTCTACCATAGTAATCCAATGAACTCCCCATAAACTCATTAGACGTTCTTCTTCATCATCAAGTGAACGTATCCCAATTAACATAATATTGTTTGATTCTACTGTTTTATGGACAAGATTGATTAGATCAGGATGACCGTGTCCTTGTAAGACAGCTAATGGCATTCCATGAATCCGTTTAGAATCACTGGATTCTACTGTATTACAATCGCCATGGGCATCAATCCATAAGATTGCATGTCCTTCTTGAGCAACTGCGCTTATTGAACCAATTGCTAATGCATGATCACCACCAAAGACTAAAGGAAAGCATCCTTCACTCAATGTTTGTTCAACTTCTTTCTTTAAGCGTTGGTTGAGGTCGACGACCGCATCTAAATAGAGAGGGTTTTGGACCTTAATTAATGTTTCATTTACTTTGATTACAGTATCTAATTCAATTGATTGACTTAAAACATCCATGGCGTATTGACCACCATTGATATCGCAACCTTCTTTTAGGACTACACCAATTCGTTTTATCGTTTTCATCATTCCTATTATAAGGCTCTAACCAATGACTTACAAGAAATGTCATAAAAAAGAACAGCGTTGCTGTTCTAGATTTTTCCTTGATATTCTAATTCTTCAAACTTATTGTTCTCAACAATGACTAACAATGTGTCTTCTTCGTGAATGATATAGTCCGCATTGATACCGAAATCAAGTTTTGCGTTTTCAGTAGCACGAACACCTAATACATTTACTCCGAAACGTGCTCTTAGATCAAGGTTAACCAATTTCTTACCAACCCAGTCTTTAGGAGCAGAGAGTTCCATCATACTGTAATCATCATCGATATCAACCATATCAATAATATTTTGACTCATTAAGGATTTAGCGACACGTTCACCCATTTCTTTTTCTGGACGTACGACACGGTCAGCTCCAACTTTTAATAAGATTTGCATATACACTTTATTTTTTGCCTTAGCTAAAATAAATGGAACACCCAATTCTTTTAAATGTAGAACAGCCATTACGGATGCCTCTAACTTACTTCCAGTAGCGATAACTGCGACATCGACGTCTTGGACACCAATGGCACGTAGTTGATCGATATCGGTGAAGTCTGCTTGTACGGCTTGGGTTGCGAATTCACTAACACGGTCAACGTTTACGGAGTCTTGGTCGATTCCGATAACATCATAACCGTATTCACTGAGTGTTTTTGCCATAGTGGATCCAAATATACCTAAGCCTAAGATTGCGAATGATTTACGTTTCATTGTTTTAACCAATTAAGATATCCGCTGAAGGATAACTTATGTCTTGCCCTTTCTTACTACTTTGTTTGCGTCCAATTGACAACATCAAAGTGAGTGGTCCGATTCTACCGAGATACATTAAACTAATAATAATAACTTTACCAATATAACTTAAACTTGATGTAATACCCATGGATAATCCTACTGTCGCTATCGCAGAGATAGATTCAAATGCGATACTGAGTAGATCGAATGGTTCGATTATGAGTAATAATATTATACCAGTCGTAACGGTCATTAATAAGATAAATGCAATTACGAATGCTTTTCTGAATTGTTCACGTTCAATTTTACGATTGAATACGATGATTTCTTTTTTATTCCGTAATTCTGAAACAATCATTAATACTAAGATAGCGAATGTAGTGGTTTTAATCCCCCCAGCAGTACCGCCTGGTGAACCCCCAATAAACATCAGTAACATCATAATTAATAGTGATGCGGCTTTCATACTTGCCATATTAAGGGTAGCGAAACCAGCTGTACGTGTTGTGATGGATTGGAAGAGAGAGGCCATGATTTTATCGAAGAAGTTAAAGGATTGTATCGTATTGGGGTTGTTAAATTCGATTAAAAGAATTAAGAGTGCTCCACCAAAGATTAATGCTAAGGTTGTCGTAATAACAATCTTTGTATGTACTTTTAAGTGTTTCACAACATACTGTAGAGGATGTGATTTACGAATCAAGGATTTACTTCCTTGCGATAAATCAAACCAAACGCCAAACCCTAAGCCCCCTACCACAATTAAGTACATGGTTGTAAAGTTTACGATTGGATCATGTGCATACGCTTGTAAGCTTACCGGACCAATAATATCTAATCCAGCATTTACGAAAGCAGAAACTGCGGTAAATAGTGAGATGAATATTCCGCTTGACCATCCAAATTGAGGTACAAAGCGTATTGCGTAAAGTAAGAATCCAATCGATTCAAATATAATCGTATATTTTAATATATTGATGATAAAGTGATGGAAATCATTAAGATTAAAGAAGTTTACTGCTTCATTAAG
>DASSDQ010000101.1:0-7970 GCA_035697025.1 Erysipelotrichaceae bacterium
TATCAAATCATTCTATTGTTTCGTCGTATTTGCTTAATTTCATCAACTAAACTTTCAATGAATCGTTCACCTTCACCGCGTATAAATAAACTCGTTAACCCTTCATAAGTTTGTTCATACGAATCTTCATCAACACAATAACCAATCGATGTATTCGTCAATCCAAGTATTATTATTGGACAATCTACTTGTTTTTTTAAACTTAAATATAAACTGGAAAATAATTCCATTGGTAAACTACAAATTATTATTTCACCCATATCAATAATCGAATATTCAATTTCTTGTATGTTTGGAATATTCATTTTAAGACGATGTACTAAAACAGTATTTGTCGCATTCAGTAGTTTAAGTGAATCTTGGTTTGTAGTTTTTTGGATTAACTCGCTATTCAGTCGAATCGCATCATCAATTCTTTGTGTATCATTTGAACACATAAACTGAAATTGTTTTTGATAAATCATGAACTTGGTAATATTTAAACTTCTTGTGTCTAACAGTTTTGGAATTTGAGTTAATATCCCATTCCCAGTTCGTACAAGCTCTGATTCATCTGATGCTTTACGATAATGTCGATTACTGATATCACCCTCTGCCCCATTTGTCATCATTACAGGGCAATTGTATTGTTCTTCTAAACCTTTTCGTATTACACCCATCAAATCTGAACTTATTAGAGTATTCTGAGCACCAAGGATTGTAGGATGACAGGCTAAGTTAACCAATAGCGCGATTGTTTTATCTTCATGATTAAATTGTATTATTCTTATATCTTTATCACTTGGTTTAGTTGGGTCATTACGATTACCATAGTAATCATCAATCGAAACTTCTGAATAATGAATCGTACATTCGAGTAAATTATCTAAACTCTCATTAACGCAATTTAAACTCGTATTAACTAAGAAATCTAAGTATCCTTCCGCAACGTCTGATGCGGTTTTAATCCCAAATAGTCCATCTCGTAGTACTTCTGGGCCTGCATGTGTATGACTTGGAATCGTAAAGATGTTTGATTTTAAAATTTTTGTGTGAGATGAAATATTATCTCGTATCCGATTGGATAAATACTCATCAAACTGCAAGAGATCATATGCGATAAAACATAATAGTTCTTTATTTATTTCTAGAATAAGTGATGTACAATAAATCGCGTCTAAAATACCCGTATGTTTACTTACCCGATTTATTTGACCAGATAAGTAACTTGGGATGATTGGATTGATATTTTTCTTGTTTATTGATACTCGCATAGGACCTCTCACATTAAATAGGAAAAGGAATCTCGTTTGAGATTCCTGATTGGAAGGGAGTTTATTATGATTAGAATAAACCTAAGAAGCCACCAACTAAGCCTAAGACTAAGAGAAGTGCGATACACTTAACTGCAGACCAGTTCTTATTTTTGATGAGCCAGTATAAACCTAATGTTAATCCTAAAGGAATAAGTTTAGGTAAAATACCATCTAAGATTGTTTGTAAAACAATAGGACTTTCACCGTTAGGAATCGTTAGAGCGATTGTTGTACCACCGTATAGGGAGGTAAGGGCACCAACAACCAAGATACCTAAGATAGAAGCTGCACGTGTAAATTCTTTTGCGTTACGAGTGATTGCTTCAATTGCTTTAGTACCTAAGTTATAGGACCAGTGCATTAACCAGTAACGTACGCCAAATTGTACAACGTTAAACATTAATAAGAATACGATAGGACCAGCGATACTGCCATCAAGAGCCATATTAGCACTGATACCAGCAGCGATAGGAACTAATGTAAACCAGAATATTGCATCACCGATACCACCTAAAGGACCCATTGCGGCAACACGTACTGCACGGATTGTAGCAACATCTGCTTTTTCTTGTTCAAGTGATAGAACGATACCCATAACGAATGTGACTAAGAATGGGTGAGTATTAAAGAACTCAAGGTTGTGTTGCATGGATAACGATAAGTCTTCCTTGTTGGTATGAATTTTCTTCAAACCTGGAATAATACCGTATAACCAACCTGCTGCTTGCATACGTTCATAGTTGAATGAACCTTGTAAGAAGAGTGAACGCCAAGCCATTTGGTTCAAGGTCTTTTTGTCTAGCATTCCTGCTGGATTTAGATCACGATAATTTGTTGCAAGATTAGATGCCATCATTGCTTACCTCCTTTTTACCAAACTGTTTCATCTTAACATTGGTTTGATAGTCGTAAACAGCTACAGCGAATCCAATTAGAGCGATTAAAGCTAATGCTTGTCCGCCTAAACCAGATTTGTCGACGATAGTAGCCAATGCGAATCCTGCGAAATAGAAACCCCAGTACTCGTTTGACATCATAACCTTCAACAATACCGCAAACCCTACGAAACGCATCATACCACCGGCTGCTTTAAGACCATTCCATACCCAAATAGGTAATGCAGTAGTTAAAGTTTCCCCGATTGCTTGACCGAATAATAATCCAGCTAATACAACGAATGAGAAGAATAAGCCTAACAATGCCATCGTAATGTAATTTAAACGTTCGATTGCTCTTGTGTCCGCATTCTTAGCATATTCATCAGCTCTGGACATTAATGGTGAAGTAATAGTAAAGACTAAGATAACAGAATATTGACCCAATAAAGCAAACGGAATGGATAAACCAAGCGCTGCTTGAGGATCGGTAATCTTCATGGAAATTGCGAATACAGTCGCCATGATTCCACCAATTACACTATTAGGTGGTTGGGCACCGCCGACCGGCATACTACCAATCATCATTAATTGATACGATCCACCAACGATTAAGCCAGTGTTCATATCCCCAAGAATAGCTCCTACTACAGGACCCATTACGATAGGTTGATATAATGATTCAAGGAAAGAGAACTGATCAATAGCGGCGATGAAAGTTACAATCATAACAAGTAAAATCTGAATAAAACTAAAAGTCATATTGTTTCATCTCCTTTATTTTTTAAATAATTTTTGAACATCTTCAGTACCTTCACTCGGTACTTTTCGAATCTCAAGTTCGACCTTAAGTTCGACTAACCTACGAAAAGCTTCCACATCTTTATCATCCACAGCCACAACAGTCGCAATCTGTCGTTTCCCCTCAGCCATATGCATGTTTCCAATGTTAACCTTAGTAATTGGGACCCCTCCCTCTACCAAAGTTAGTACATCACTTGGAGAATCACACATAATAATAATCTTCTGATCAGGACTTGCCTTATGAATGACATTAATTGTCTTCTCTAAGGTAAAATAACGAGTTTGGCAAAAACTAGGTGCAGCCATATCCATGAGACCTTGTCTAAAAGTATCATTCGCGACCTTGTCATTAGCCACAAGAATTAGATTTGCCTTAACACTTGAAGCCCATTGGGTTGCGACCTGCCCATGGATTAATCGGTTATCTATTCTTGTCAAAACTATATTTGCCACTACACTCCCTCCATTCCTAGTAGCACTCAATGAGAGCGCTTTACCTATACTAAATATATCCTTATCGATAATTAATTGATTTGCATTTTTTCCTATACTATTTGTATTTTTCGATATAGAATTGAAATATAAATGAGAATAATCACAAACAAAAATAGGAAGAGAAAACCGAAATGTACAAAAAAACAACTTCAATTCAATGCGCAAAATATTGCGAAATATTAAAATCTTTACCGAAAAATGCAAATTCTAACTATTTTATTGCGAAAAAAACTATAAAAAAGAAAACAATTGATGAATTATACGTATATGATCGATCCGTCTATGTTCAAGTAGAAAACGGAATTGTTGGGATTGTTTTTCAGAATAATGTAAATGATAAACCAGAATTATTTGCGATTCATAAAACTTTAAAAATCAAAGCAGGTGTACATTTTAATTTTATAAGTTTATCGCAAACCGGTAATATATCGATGCAGATTCACTCAAGTTCAATAAGTCAAAAAATTAGAATTCCAGAATTTGGGTTTAGTGGAATTAAATCAACAATAAAAGTACAAGAAATTTACGCATATTATTACTCGACTAAAGGAAATTCATATTTCTTTGAAGGTGAAAAACATCCTTACTGGGAAATGACATTTGTCGATAATGGTGAGCTAATTACGAATGTTGAGGGTATCGATTACACTTTACCCCCACGCTCAGTCATTTTCTATGGTCCAGGGCAGTTCCATACGCAGAGAACTACGAGTCATAGTACATGTTCATATATGACGATTATGTTTGACATGAAAGATATGCATCCAGGTAAACTATCGCATCGTGTCATTCATTGTAGTAAGAATATGTATCAGACTTTATCAATGTTTATGCATTTATCCAACGAAAAATGGGAACATATCAACGAACTTTTATTAAGTTTATTGAAACTATTAATCATATACGCAATGGATGAAACCAATGAAATTGAGATGGCGAATCAGAATATTAATCCGATGCAACAACATTATGAAGATGAGCTGATGAATGAAATTATTCAATACATTAAGAATCATATTAATAGTTCATTAACCATTAATGAGATTTGTAATAAGTTTGCGGTATCCAGATCATCGCTTCAATCGTTGTTCAAACGTAACTTAGATGTTTCTCCTAAACATTACATCAACGATATCAAATTAGAACAAAGTAAAATTCTATTGAAGAATTCAGCTCGAACAGTAAGTGAAGTTAGTGATTTATTAGGATTCGCATCGATTCATTACTTCTCAAGAAAATTCAAGCTTCAATATGGAATTGCGCCAAGTGAGTACGCAAAATCAATCGCAAACTAAAACCTCGAATTATCGAGGTTTTTCTACGGCATAGAGGTAATCGCTCAAGACATCACACACAACGTCTTTCACCCATGCCTCTGGTTGGTACGCTAACTTTCCTTCACGAACTTTACGATACTGTATCGGCATATACTGACTTAACAATGAATACGGAATATCTTTTGTGTTATGGTATAACACATTTATCGCATGTTCGATGCGTGGATCTGGCATATAATAACGGCTTCGATCCGAGAAACTAAATTTACGTTTAAATGAAGATTCAAACTCATTTCCATGATAGTGTTTAACCCAGTTTGATGGATTTTCTAACATAATTGTTTCTAATACTTCAATTAGATTTGATTGAAGCGATGGTTCTACCCATGCTTGCTCACAAAGTGCTAACGCAAATAACCCTTCTCTCAATGCGAACGTTAATGCAGGTCCAACTTTTAGTATCGCGATTGAATCATTAACCATTTCTTTTAATCCGAAACGTGTTTGATAATCTGTTGAATGTCCTTCAAACACCAAACTAGGATAATTCGATAGACTAGATATTAATGATTCGGCTTTTATTGGATTGTATTCATGAACACTTGTATCTGAGAATTCAACACCTGGTTGAACGACAACCGCTAGAACTCGTTGAAACACATGCGTTAAATTTTCTTTATCCATTACATCTTTATAGACTTCTACCGTATGCATAAAATCATCCACTTTAGTGACTTCTAAACCTTCTTCAATTTCTTGAGCACCACCAGGAATTGGAACTTCTGAGCCAATAATATACACAGGCATTAGCGCATCAGGATGTGCTTCTTTACGTTCTAAATAAGCCTTTTCACACACTTTCATTAAACGAATACCACGTAACGCAATTGTCTCAGTGGATAATTCTATATCGTCTTTAAGATGCATGCTTGTATCTAAATGTATTTTAGTAAACCCAGCTTTAACGAACTGTTCGACTAGAACTTCTGCTTTTAACATTGCATCTTCTGCGTTTAATTTCGACCAAGTTAAAGGCCCTAAATGATCTCCACCTAAGAATAATCGTTCTAAAGGAAAATCATATTTTCGTGCTAAATCATAAACAAAATCAACATAATCTTGTGGTTTCATGCCTGTATAACCACCTTCTTGATTAACTTGATTTGCGGTAGCTTCAATGATTAAAGGACTTTGTTTATCTTTATAATATTCAAAACATGCCTCAATTACTTTAGGGCTTGCGGTACATATCGACACAATTCCGTGAATTGATGAATGTTTTCTTTGATCAAGCAAGCTTTTAAGCGGATGCATTATTTCGCCTCCACAATTGATTGAATCGCAAAACGTGATACTTTTACTTGTACTTTTGGCGCAATTTCAACCATCGCGATATCTGAATCTAAACTAACAACCTTACCGTAGAATCCATTCGCTAATAAAACTGAACATCCAACATCTAGTTTAGTATGAAGTTCTTCAAATGGTTTCTTTGAGTTCTTTAAACGAAAGAAACTAACAATCATATAGATAATAACGAGAATAACTAAATCAATCGCAATAATCATACTAACATTGATGAATTGTTGAAGATCCATTAGATACCATCCTCCATACCATCACGTTCAACACGTACTGGCATTGTAAATTTTAATAATTGATTTGAATCCTTTTCTAACATACTATCCGCTAACTTCATCGCATCTGTTTCATTCAAGCGTGCGAAGATGAGTTCTAGACATGAAGCTAGATTAATGCCCGCTAATACCGATACATTTTCTTGTTTAACAGAAAGTGTTGCGGCTGATTTAAACGGAGATCCACCCAATAAATCACAGACAATAATTACGCCATCATTTTTTTGTTTAAGTTCAGTATACGCATCCATTAAATGCTTATCTAAATCATCCGTTGATTCGGTTTCTAAGAAATTAACACCAATTAATGATTCAGTTTTACCTGCAATCATTTCAATACTGCTAATCATCCCTTCAGAAAATCTGCCGTGACCTGTAATTATAATTCCTATCATAGTGTTTCTCTTTCTACAGGGTAAATTGTTACACCTGTTACAACGCGATTAACTTCACCTGTCGGACATGGATTATCCACTGTAATTCCGAGTGATATAGACTTAAAGAATCCAATCATATGCGCAAGTACAATCATCTTTAATCCAACAAGTTCCATTGGTAAGTCATTGTGTGTCAATTGAATCGAGTAATCCGTATTACATTCAATCTCCTCATGATTAATAACGAGTATTTTATATCCTTTTTGTTGAGATTTTAATTCATTGATTAAATCTATCTCATATTTACGGGTTAGTTTGTCATCACTTAGATAAATAACGATTAATGAATGTTCATCGATAAATGATTTAGGACCATGTCTAAATCCTGTTAATGTATCAAACAGTGTCGCAACTCTACCTGCAGTAAGTTCTAGTACCTTTAATGCACTTTCTTGTGCATAACCTTTCATACAATGTGAACCTAAGTAGATAATTCTTTCAAACTTAAATTCATCAATCATATGACTCAAATATTCCGCATTCCTACTTAAACTATTTTCAACAGAACTCGCTAAAAGCTTAATTTTTGACTCAAATAATTCTAATTGCTTAAGATTAAAGCTAAGTACTGTTGCAAGTAACATATTCGTAAAGCTAGATGTCATCGCAAATCCTAGATCATTCGTTTCATCTGGAAGTTCAATCGCATAAGTACGATCTGTAGTTTTCGCAATATTTGCTAATGCGCCATCTTTGTTACACGTAATAAACAAATGATACGCTTTATCGGTTGCGGCATTTGCGGCATTCACGGATCCTACTGATTCTGGTGAATTACCACTTCTTCCATAGGATATAAAGAGTGTCTTTTTGTTTGGATTCACAAATAACGTTGGATTAAGTATCATATCGGTTGAAGCTACACTTCGAGCTGAAAATTGACTTAATTGGTTAAGATATTGTACTAAGGAATTACCAATATACTCACTTGTTCCAGCACCCATAAATATAATGTCATAAGACCCTAGTTCACCACATTGGTTTAAAAACAACTGGAGTTGAGTTTGTTGGGTTTTGATTAATTCTAATGTCTTAAGCCATGTATGAGGTTGTTGAGTTATTTCTTTAGCGGTATCAAGCGCACTCAATTTTTTGAGTATTTCATCTGAAATTGTTAAATACATATGTTTTACCTATCCTTATCGTATTT
>DASSDQ010000102.1:0-7019 GCA_035697025.1 Erysipelotrichaceae bacterium
GATCCATACCTTATTGAAATTTCGAATCCAATTGATTTAACCTACGAGAAGAAAACAACTACTTTCGATATTTATTTCAATCAATTAGATTACACTAATACAAGATTAGATATTCCATTATTGTATTACAAAGGATATTCGGCATATTTAACAAGTGGTGATAAAACTGTTATCTTACCTATCCAAAGGAGCAATAATAGTTTAATGTCTATTAATATAGGCGAATATAAAGAAGGTGTTATCCATTTCTATTATCAAGGAACACGTATTCAAAAAGTATCTGCACTAATAAGTATTGCGACAGGTGGATTATTTATTCTATATAGCTTATTGAAGAAGTTTAATTTATTACCAAAACTATTTAAAAGAAAAGTGTAAATAATTACACTTTTTTTATACTTTGTTTTTTATTAACTTGTTTTTAAACATTAACAATATATTCCATACATCATTAAACTCTTTCTTAATAAACAAATATGATAATAGAACATAGAGTACAAACCCAGTAATTACTTGTAGTCCAAGTAATGAAACTGAACCAAGATTTAATAATGATACAGCTAATACTCCAGCACCCATCGCAAATGATACGAGAGTTATTGGACTAATATCTTTTATTTGATCAATATATCCATATCCAACAAACTCTTTTGAATAATGTACATTAATTAAATATCCAATTTGAGCATTTATAAACAATACCCATAAAAGTTCAATAATCGATACACCATACCATAATGCGATTGAAATCGTTGTAAATGCGACTATTTTCTTAATAATTTCTAATCTTAAATAGAGATCTGTTCTTCCAATAACTGTAAGTATATTTAAATTCACTTTATGTAAAGGAATCATCAACCCATTAATTGCGAGTATCTGCATAATTGGTATCATACCCAACCATTGTTCATTAAACACAACCTTAACAATTGACTCAGATGTTGCGGCTAATCCTATTAGGATTGGATAAATAATAAAGATGGACAGTTTCAGGATTCTTCGACTTGTCTCTAACATCGATTCTTTTTGATTTTGGAGTTTGCTTAATACAGGAAACGAAACCTTTTGAATCGCATCTGTTAATGTTTGAGCTGCCCCATCACGTATTTTTAATGCATTACTATAAAATCCGAGTGCTGAAACAGAGAACAAAGCTCCCATAATCAAATTGAATATATTCTCATACACTGTATGGATTAGACCAGATAACATTAACTTCCATGAATATATGATCGCCTCTTTTAAGAATTGACGATCTATTTTACCTCTTAAATCTAAATGATAAATTTGTGTTAAGAGAATTGTTTGGATTAATTGTAATGATACATTATAGATAACTATGCTCCATACTCCAAAATTTAACATACTTACTGTAACAGCGATAATTCCTGATACAATTGCCGCAACTAACATACTCATTGTTTGTCCACGGAATTGTAAATCACGCGTTAACATTGCCTTATGTACAGATCCATACGCATTAAAGATTATTGCGGATGAACTAACTACAAGTAACATCTGTGTTGATGGTTCATTTAAATAAACTGAAATCCACGGTGAGCCTAACACAAATATGGTCACAATTATAAACGCAAAGATCATATTCGCAATAAACAAAGAAAATGCATCATTTTCTTCGAGTTTTTGTTTGCGAATTAAGAATAAAGTTAAGCCATTCTCAATTAAATAATTTGCGACGCTCACAAAAGCCATCACAAGCGCTACTAAACCAAAAGCTTCTGGCCATAGTAATCGAGCAAGTATTATTTGGGTTAAAATTCGTATTATCTGGAATGCAAAAGAACCTCCAGAACTCCACATCATTCCGTTGATTGCCTTACTTTTTATGTTTGTATTTGTTTCATTCATCTATTTTAGGATACCGAGTATTCACTTAAAAGTCTATTAAAATTTTAATGATAATAAATTGAATCTTTCAAATATATTATTGATTTTTAATTAATCGAAATATAAAGCTTCTATGTTTTTGATTTGTTATAATATAATCATATTTCTTTCTAATTATGATAACTAATAAAATAGAAATACTATTATAGTCTAATAGATAAAAGGTCAAATTTAATGAAGAAAATTTTTATCAAATACTTTCCATTCGTATTAATTATTTTTGTATTATTACTTTCTCATTTCCAAATACTTATTAAGAATGGTGGAATGATGATTTTTTTTGGAGATTCTTATGAGCAACAACTTCAGTTCTACCTAGGTGGATGGGAAAGACTACATAATCTAGATTTTAGTTTCTGGGATTGGTCTCTTGGCTATGGAGCTAATTATTTCTCGCATGTATTCTATTTTGCGACAACTCCTTTTTTCTTTATTACCCTATTCTTTAGTAAAAATGTTATTCCAAATCTATTTATCTATTTAAATATGCTTAAATTATGCTTAATCTTCTTGTTTACTTACTTATGGTTGGGTAAACTATCTACTGATAAAATCGCTCGTACTATTGGTGCATTTGTCTTAACCTTTTCAGGTTGGGTTATATTCTTTTATCACTATAATCATTTCCTTGACGCATTCTTGTTATATCCATTGATTTTATATGGCATTGAAGAATACTTACAGAATTCTAAGATATCGACATATTCGATCGCATTAGCGTTATTAGGGATAATCAATTATTACTTTTTATACATGTTTATTTTGTTTATCTTCTTATATACTATATTTAGATATTTTATCTTAATTCGTAAGTTTGATATTAAACATTTTAGTCAATCATTTCTAACTATGTTTCTATATTCTCTTATAGGTATTGGACTATCCGCATTTATACTGATTCCTTCAGTTATAAATATCCTTGGCGCACCACGTATTCAATCCTTTGAGACAAGTAATCTATTTGCATTAATAAGTACCCTCGATATCTTCAGATATGTTTCATCGATTTTCTCTCCGGTTGTTCAACGATTTGATCCAACTGCATATATTTCAATTTCTGCAGATCCTGGGATTGGTTGGAGTGGTGGTGTTAGTTTATATTCTTCCATCATCTTTCCATTTGCGTTTATGCAGATTTTCACATTAAAGGATAAACGCGAAAAATACTTATTGTTGGGATTCTATTCATTTCTACTGATACTTGCGACATTCACTTTTTCATATAAGTTACTACAAGGTTCATTGGATGTTCGTTGGTTCTATATGTTTACTTTACTCAATGTCTATATTATCGTTCGCTATTTATCAAGTATCGATTATCCAATTAAGTTAAATAAGCAGTTCATAGGTTCAATTTTATTCATATGTTTGATTAATCTATTAATATTTGCATATAGTTTTTCTAATCAACTTTATTCAACATCGCTTAATCTAAAATTCTCGCTTATTTTCTTATCATTAACGCTTCTTTTTAACCTTTCAATTTTGTATTTTATTAAGAATATACATTTAAAGAAGTATCTATTAGTGATTGTAATCATTGAATCGATTTTTACATTCCAACTCCCAATCTGGTTAGATCCACCAATTAAAAAAGCGGATTTAGTCGAGTTTACACAACCAAGTCTCAATCAGTCAGCTATCGATTATCTGAAAGAAATAGATCAAGGATTTTATCGTATTCTTTCAGATAGTTATGTTTATACAAGTCAAAATGATCCATTAGCACGTTATTACAAAGGTACAAGTTTCTATGAATCCATATACAATTATGAGCAAGAACAATTCTTAAATCGATTTAAATCAACATGGTCTATGCCAGTTAATTTTGGACGGACGAACACAAATATTATTACATCAGTTAAATATTATATTACTGAAGAGGAGAATCATTTACCACCTTATGGATTTGATTACTTAACAACCATAAAGAATAACAAGATCTATGAAAATCGATACTATATTGAGCTAGGATTTGCGTTAAAAGACACGCTTAATGCAAAAGCTTTTACAGAATTATCCTATCTAAATCAAGATCGTCTATTCTTGAATTATGTTATCACAGAAGATAGCATGAATAAGGAATTTACTTATTTGGATGAACTTCATCAGTATGCGCAATGGGTTTATATTGATCGTTATTATTTGGAACTCGATACTAGCCAGAATGATACATTGGTATATGTCGAAAATATTGATATACCGGTGTTCTCTGTTAATTACATTAAGAATAGTGAATTCTTTAAAAAAGAAACATTCTGGCAATATCAGTACTTCTCTATTTTCTTAGATAAAGATGCAGGCATTAATGCGGTAGAGATATTTAAAGAAAATATCTATGATTCTCCTAATGGGTTTAATATATTTGTGGTCGATGATTTAGATTACTATGATACTTGGTACGCTGAAACGTTAAACAATAGTTTTTATGATGTAGTCATCGATAAAGATCATATTACTGCACGTATTGATTTATCTGAAAAAAATACACTCGCAACGTCGATCCCATTTGATAAAGGTTGGAGTGTATTTGTAGATGGTCAAAAAGTTGAATATAAGAAAGTCAATCTTGGATTTATTGGGTTTGAATTAGATCAAGGTAAGCATACTATTGAGTTTAAATTCTTTCCTAGAGGATTAATGATTGGTTTAATCATTTCATGTCTCTCACTTGTTACATTTATCATATTATTCGTTTTCAAACGATTTAAATTAAATCATCCTGTAAGAAAGCCTCAATAAAGTACTTTGGACGTTTCTTCGTTTCACTGTATATTTTACCGATGTATTCTCCAACAATGCCTAATAATAGTGTTTGGACACCTGCAATAAACCAAATAGATATATTTAGAAATGCCCACCCGGATACTGTTTCCCCGATTGAGTAACGATATAAAGTATAAATAATAATGATGATACTTATGACAAACATCATGAATGATGCATGAAGGATTAATCGAATTGGTTTTATGGAGAAAGATGTAATCCCTTCAAATGCGAAAGCTAACATTTTTCTCAAGGGGTATTTGCTCTCACCCGCAAAGCGTTCAGTGCGATCATAATATACTTTAGTACTCTTATAGCCTAAGAGTGGAACTAATCCTCTTAAGAAGAGATTTACTTCATCAAATTGTTCTAAATCGTTTAAGGCTCGTTTACTCATTAAACGGTAATCCGCATGATTAAAAACAATTTCAACACCCATTAGAATCATAAATTTATAGAATAATTCTGCAGATGCCCGTTTAAAGAAGGTATCCTTTTCACGTTTATTTCGTACACCATAGACAATATCATGACCTTCAGAATTTGCTTGTATAAACTTATCAATCGCCTCAATATCATCTTGTAAGTCCGCATCCATACTTATGACAATATCCGCAAGTTCTTTAGCAGTCAATAAGCCTGCAAGTAATGCATTCTGATGCCCACGATTACGGGTAAGTTTCAATCCTAGGAATCGATGATCTTCCTCATGAATTTCATTAATCATTTTCCATGTATTATCTTTTGATCCATCATCCACAAAAATAACTCTACTATTCGGTAGGATTGTTTTATTATCAATTAAATAAGTTAATTTTACTTTTAAACGGCTTGTTGTTTCATGAATAACTTCCTCTTCATTATAACAAGGTATAACAATATATAACGTTTTCATTTCCACCTCATCTTACTTAAAGTATAGCATAGGACATAATCAACATATAAGCCAAATAAAGCTAGTTTAAAGTGTAATCATATAAAAAGCTGTACTTATTCAAAATAATTCTTATAACCCTTAAAACAGCCTTAAATCGATTAATACAGCGATTTAAACACTATTCAACAACATCATCGTATTTGATTCCTCTATATTTATAAATTGCGTAACCATCATTCTCATACGTTAAATCAGCACATCCTCTAGCGAACCAATTAATCGGTAACCAACTACCTGAATCAGGATCAAGGAACGTCAAAGAATTATCAAATAATAAGTAGTCAGGTTTTGTAGATTCCAATTCTAATACGTGACATAATCTCCAGTAATTCATTTCTAATCTTGGACCATCATCTCCTGGAAAAACTGGAGTAAACATCATTTGATATAATTCTGGAAAAAGTTCAGGTTGTTCAGGATTCCAAATTCTACGATCACTTACTGTAAATAAATAGTGATAAACTTCTGGGACAATCATCAGAGTTCCATAAATTTGCGATATAACTTTTGGATTATCCAATTCATTCTCTTCAATTTGATTGCGTAATTCAAGTAGCACATCGATCTGTGTGTTATTCATTTTATATAAAGGATTAAAATCATCACTTGGTTTATATATAACATTCTCATAAGTTGTGATATTTGTGAAAGTGAAGAAAATGATTAAGATTGTCATTACTATTTTAATTGGTAATCTTAAAACAACATTCACATTTTTTAAATTACCAATTAATGCATAAATACCAATAGACAATGTAGTGATATTAAATAAGACAAAATAAGAACGATGATATAACCACTCAGTGTATTTATACAATAATGGATAAGAGAATGGATTAATAAAGAACACAATAATGAATACGAAGATTAATCCAAAATCTCTAGTTTTCTTATTTAAAATAATATTTATCAATAATAGATAATGAAAAAGATTTAAAAGAGTTTGATAAGGATTCGTGAATGAGAAGTAATCTCTGACTCGATCAAAATTCTCTTTTATATCACTAAAATGTAATATTTGTTTGAAATAATCAGGTACTACGATTACTGACACAATTATCAGAATTACCCATAAAACAATCAATATAATGTAAAAGTACTCATAGATAAAATCCTTAATAACTTTTACAAAATTAGCAATTATTAACAAAACAGCAAGCAACCCAATAATTTGGACAAGATACGGAACTGAAATAAGCTCTTTAACTTGATTCGCGAACACAACAATTGGTATAAGCAACATTCCCGCATATAACAATGCCTTTTGATCTTTCTTAAATATTAAGACAGATATAAACCCAAACGAAAGATATGCGGACATTATCATTCCTGTACTTGCCATAGAATTTAAAGCAAAGAAAACAAGTATTAAAACAATAATATAGTTAAACTCTTTTGTTTGTAGATA
>DASSDQ010000103.1:0-4244 GCA_035697025.1 Erysipelotrichaceae bacterium
AGAGGAAATTGCTGATTTTATAGGAACGCTTCAACAATTTGAGGATTCTGCTTATGATATTGGTTATTATATTGATACGATTCCCAGATTTACAGGGACATGGATGGAAGGTCATGAACAATATGTCCAACTATTACGTGACCAAATTATGCAGCTTTCACTTGATTCAAATGAAAAGCAAATAATTCTGTCTGCTTTCAATGCCTTAAAGCGATTGTCTAGTTCTTTAGTTTATCAAAATGGCGCAAGGCTTTTACACAATGATCTGCACCCCAAAAATATTATCATTAACAATGGTAATTTAGGTGGAGTTATAGATTGGGAGTGTGCACAGTATGGAGAATCCGATTTTGAGCTCGCACATCTTGTTAACTGGAATTTATTTTCTATGAATTCTAATGAAAAATTTGAGAAGCTATTGATTGCTTTAATCTCAGCCTATCAAAATAAAAATAAAGTCCCGTACCTCGAACAGCGTTTGATGTTCTATCTCCTTGAACACGAACTGCAACAAATCATTTGGAACCCCAAAGACAAGGATGAGCGACTCTCGAAAATCAACTATTTGCTTACGGCTTCTAGCCTATATAGGTCTTGTTGAACAAGGTTGAAGGCATTGTAGATACTTGCTTTATGTGTTTTGTGGATGCATAAGTTGCCTCCTTAGTGATTCCTTTTAACGACTAATTTAAAAGGTTCATGAAGTTTTTATTTGCCCACACTAAACTTTATAGATTTTCATTAGATTGGTTTAAAGTTATTAATATAATCACTTAGAATTTATTTCTTAAATATTAGTCACTGTCCATTTTCTAGTTTTTTTAGAGCCAACGCGATTGAGTATTCCAATAGTTTTCAAATTATGAATATGCCTAGTTACAGTGCGTCTATCAACATTTAATGATTGGATTAATTCTTGTTTCGTAAAAAATGGGTTGTTTTGAATAAGTTAAGTTAATTGGCGTTCTATCTCTTTTAATGTTTCAAATATTGTCTTAATTTATGAGACATTAAACTCGAAAGGTAGTTCAAGTGTGGAAGAATTCATTTTCATTATAAAATAAAGTTGATGTTTCGGGGGTAGGAATAGAAATTAAGTATAAAGAATAGATAATTATATTTTATAATTAACTTATTAAATAACACAATATTATGAGGGTAATATGACTAAACCATTAACAATCTCTGAATTAAAAAAAGAATTGAAAATAATGAATGAAACTGAGTTAAAAGAACTTATTTTGGAGTTATATAAGTCTAGTGTTCAAGTTAAAGAAATATTAAACGTAAAATTTATTGGAGATGAGTATCTAATTGAGACTTTAAATGCATATAAAAGAAAGATGTTAGATGAGTTCTATCCTAAAGGGTATAGAGCACCATCTCTTCAAGCAGCAAAAGTATTAATTAATGATTTTAAGAAATTTGGAGACTTCACTTCAATACTTGATTTAATGTTGTATTACGTTGAACTTGGGACACGGTATACCAATGAATATGGAGATATAAATCAAGCGTTCTATGATAATTTATGTAGGGTATATGAAGAGTTTATTGATGAATTAGGGTCAAAAGGTACTACGGATTTATATTTTAAATTTGAAAGTAGAGTTGAAAAACTTGTTTCTATGGCATGTAATATAGCTTGGGGGTATGGTGAGTTTATTATGGAAAAAACATGTGAAATAACTTGGGATGAGTAAAATGGGTATAAGAAATAGAATTCATTTTAAACTATCTGATACCAATGATCTTTCACCATTATCAGAGATCGATATTAATGCTATTTTAAGAGCAGCTGATGAAGTAATTGGTATTGGTGGTAGAAATATTATCGCGAAGATATTAAAAGGGTCTCACGATAAGATAGTATTAGAGAAGGAACTTAATGTATGTCCTTCTTATGGATTTTATAATATATATTCCTTGGATGAGATTATTCAAAGAATTGATTGGATGATTACAAATAATTATTTCAAGATTGAATATAATGGTAAACTACCGGTTATCGTATTTTCAGATAAAGGTTGGGAAACATATAAACCAGTTTATCGAGATGAAATTTATGATTTGATGATAAATGTTAAACAAAATGATTATCCAAGTATCATAGAACGACTAAAGAAAACAAATCGACAAGTAATAGAGTTATTACTGCATAAGATTGGTGAATCAAAAGATATTGAACTATTAGATATATTAGTAGAGTGGGAGAAGATAGAAGTTAAGAAAGTAAGAGAGATGATTGATATTACGATTGAGCAACTAAAATGACTATTAATATAAATTTCCTTTATTAAGAAAAAGTAATGTCAAAATAAAACCGCAAATAAGATATATTGCGGATTTATTTTGACAATCAATAAATAATAACTATAATAAAGATTAAAGGTAGTTAAAACAAAAGGATTGTATGAATCTACAAAAAATAAAAGAAATTTTTCTTCGTTATAATGGTGTTATGAAATGGAAAGAAATGATTCAGAATGAACTATCTTTTCGTTTAATAGAAAAACTTTTGATACAAGGTCACATAGAGAAGATTAAGTTTGGTTACTATCAATGGGTTGATAATCATAATTTTAGTGATATAGCACTTATTGCGAAGCTTTTTCCTGACGCAATAATTTGTATGGAAAGCGCTCTACAATACTATGGTTATACGGATCGTACGCCAGCCGCATGGAATCTTGCGGTAGATAAGAACTCGACTAAATCTAGGTTTATGATCGACTTTCCAATTGTAAAACCATATTACATTCCAATAGAACAAATGAATCTTGGTATAGAAGTTATAAAGATTGAAAATACAGAACTAAAGATTTTTAATCGGGAAAGAATTATATGCGATTGTCTTAGAAGAGAGAATAAAATGGATGCGGAAGTTTTCAATAAAGCAATTCAAGCATATATTAAGGATCCTAAAAAAAATATACCACGACTTATGGAATATGCAAAAATCTTTCGTATAGAGTATAAGGTACGAAGGATGATAGGGATATGGTTATAAAAGAATTAGGATCATCATTATTAGAGCGTCTAAGGAGTCAATCTAGAGAAACTGGATTAAGTTATCAGATGTGTTTACAACTGTTTTGCCAAGAAGAGTTCTTAAGACGTTTATCATTATCACGATATAAACAAAATTTTATTTTGAAAGGTGGATTGTTCATTTATACGCTTACTAAGTTTCAAAGCAGGGCAACACAGGATATCGATTTATTGATGAGTCAACTTTCAAATGATATTAGTAAAGTGAAAGATATTATGGTTGAAATTAGTCGTGTTTCTACATTAAATGACTATATTAAGATAGAGATAATGAATGTTGAAACAATAACACATGATAGAGAGTACCACGGACTTACTGTAAAATTAATCGGTCATATTAAGCACGTTAGAATACCATTTTCGATTGATATTGGAATAGATGATATTATTGTGCCAAACGCAGTGTTAAGAAAACTTAAGGTGAGATTGGTAGACTTTGATGAACCAGAGATATATACATATTCTCTTGAAAGTACGATTGCGGAAAAGTTTGATGCAATTTTGAAACGTATGGAGGCGACGAGTCGCATGAAGGATTTCTTTGATATTTACTATTTGTCGAGTTTATTTGATTTTGATGGACGACTATTGCAGAAAGCGATTTGGAGTACTATTGAACATCGAAAAACGCCTTATGAAGTCAATTGTTTCGATCGTATAATAAATTTTAAGGATAATTCGTTCTTGTTAGCGCAGTGGATTAGGTTTCAACCTTCAATACTAATAGAGTTACCTAAGTTTGATAAAATACTTTATCGGATTGTTGAGTTTCTAAAACCTGTGTTTGAAGCATCAATTAATGAAAGAGAGTTTTCAATGAAGTGGTTATCAGAAAAAAATGAATGGAATGATACGTTTAATTAAATAAATATGAAATACATTTTATGGTTGATTAAAAATAGTTGCATCAAGAGTGAATTTAATCGCAAAATTCCAGTTATAGTTTTTTCGAATAAAAGTTGAATCACATATAAATCAGTGCATGTTGATAAGATGTATGGTCTAGTTATTAATACGATAATTAACAAAATGTTAAAGGGGAACAAAATGTTAAACAATAATAAAATAATTGCGATTCCACCAGGTTATACCATTAAAGAACAATTAGATTTACTTAATATAGATATAATCGAGTTTTCGAATCGAATGGAAATGCCAAAAGAAGTTGTTAGTGATTTGTTAAATGGAAAATG
>DASSDQ010000104.1:0-2288 GCA_035697025.1 Erysipelotrichaceae bacterium
TCCTTTAAGTTAGCTGGAATCAATCAGTGGCAAAACAATTATCCAAATGAAACTTCGATTTTAAAGGATATTGAATTGAATGAAAGCTATGTTGTATTAGATAACGAATCGATTATCGGTACATTTGCCTTATCGTATCGGATTGAATCAACGTATGACATTATTTATGATGGAAAATGGTTAAGTAATGAAAAATATGCGGTAATCCATCGTATAGCGATAGAGAATTCATATAAAGGTAAAGGTGTTTCTACTTTTGTCTTTAAAGAAGTTGAGAAATGGTGTTTAGATAAGAATATCCATAGTATAAAAATAGATACCCATCAAGATAATCAATCGATGCGTAAACTATTAAACAAGAATGGATTTAGTTATTGTGGGATTATTTATCTTGTAGATGGTAATAAACGATTAGCGTACGAAAAGGTACTTTAATCGTTTTTTGAAATCGATTACATTGTTCGTTTAGGGAAATGTAAGCCATTACATTTATGTTTATGCTAAAATAAAAATGGAGGATTTATATGAGTACTAATTTAAAAAAGATTGTGGAAGCGTTAGAAAAACAATCCAAAAATCAACACGAATTATTCAATTATGCGATACCGGATACATGGTTATCTTTTGACTACAAAGGAAAACACATTAATGTACATGATGGTCATGTATTAGTTAATCCCTATCGTTTTTATCAAAGTCTAATTGAAGATGTTTTCTTGAAAAAAGAAACTGATGAATTAAAGAGTTATTTCTTAACTCATCCTGTAGATAAAAACTTACAAAATGGAGATTGGATTCGTAAGAGTAGTGTTTATTCGATGATGGTACGTACAACGGGTAGTTATGATCATGATCGTACAGGTCGATTAGAAGATTCTAATTTATATCAATTAAAAGATACTGGGACATTCCTTAAGACATTAGCGTATTTACCTCTACTTAAACGTATGGGAATTGATGTCTTGTATATGTTACCGATTGCGAAATATTCACTTAAAGATAAAAAAGGTGAATTAGGTTCGCCGTATGGTGTATCAAACTTCTATGCACTTGATGAAGGTCTTAAAGACCCAATGACAGGTGATTATACAACCGTTAATGATGAGTTCAAGGCATTTGTTGAGGCTGCACATGCGTTGGATATGAAAGTTATCATTGATATCATACCTCGTACAAATTCTGTGAATTCTGATTTAATTATTGATCATCCAGATTGGTTCTATTGGATTGGACATAAAGACTTAGAAGATTATCGTCCTCCAATGGTCGATGGATTAAAGACAACACTTCCAGCGAAGAAAGAATACTTTAAAGAATTGTTCTCTTCTCCAAGTGTTGAGGAACATCTACATAAGTTTAGAAAGAATCCAAAAGATACCGATAAAGAAAAATGGAAAGTACTCGTTAAAGAATATAAGAGTAAATCCAATAAGAAAGAAATATTGGATCTCGTTCAAGAACATTTCGGTTTAACAGTTGCGCCAGCTTTCTCTGATCATATCAATGATCCACAACCTGCTTGGAGTGATGTCACTTTCTTTAGAATGTATCTTGATCACCCAATTAACTCTCAACCATTCCTTAATGAATTAGGCACATTTGAACCGTATATCTTGTTTGATGTGGCTAAATGTAGTTTAAATCCTGGTGCACAACCTAATATGCCTTTATGGGATATGTTAAGTGGTATTATTCCTTTCTATCAAACTGAATTTGGAATTGATGGGGCGCGTATTGATATGGGTCATGCATTACCAGTTGAGTTGATTAATATGATTATCTCTAAGGCAAGAGCGATTGATCCTAATTTCTGTTTCATCGCCGAAGAATTAGATATTGAAAATGCTCAAGCTTCAATCGATAAAGGTTATAACATGATTATCGGGGACGGGTTTATCAAAGAACCACGTGTATTAGAAGGTATGTTTAATGCGTTTGCGTATAGCGCAATGAACTTACCATCCCCATTATTCGCATGTGGAGAAACACATGACACACCTCGTTTAGCTGCACGTCCTGGACAAGATGTATTAGCGAAAATGTTAACGGTGTTTAATCACTTTATACCTAACGCTATTCCTTTCTTGAATTCCGGACAAGAGTTCTTCGAACTTCAACCGATGAATACAGGATTGGATTGTAAACCAAATGAAGCTGAAGCTCTTCCAAAGAATGATCCATATTATGGTAAACTCGCTTTGTTTGATCGCTATAATCTTCATTACTTACACCCTAGACGTTGGGAAATGATTGAAACGATTGAGAAAGCAAGTAAAATTCGTGCATCC
>DASSDQ010000105.1:0-6256 GCA_035697025.1 Erysipelotrichaceae bacterium
CAATAATGATTGTTCAGCTGTCTCTATTCCTTCAATTACAGTGATTAAACCAAGACGTTTAAACATACGTAATAAATCTTCAAGAACTATTTTAGATCCATGGATCAAACCACGATCGATTTTAACCATTGTGAAAGGTAAACTTACAACTTGAGATAAATTAGCGAACCCTGTCCCAAAATCATCTAGTGCAAATCTAAACCCACGCACACGATATTCTTGCATACAAGAGGACACAATTTCATAGGATACAGTCGCAACTGTCTCGGTAATTTCAAAAATAATAAAGTCAGGATCAATTTGATAACGATTAAGTATTTCGGTCATTTTTTCTGGCATTTGTCGATTCATGAACTCAGCCGCAGACAAATTAATGCCTAAATAATCTAACCCTAATGTTTCTTTAGGATTATGTTTCTCGATAAACTGACAAACTTTCTCGACTACTAATAAGTCTAACTGTAAAACCAACCCATTTTTCTCAGCGATAGGAACAAACTCAGATGGTGAGATTGAGCCTAATAATGGATCTGTAAAACGTAATAAAGTTTCTGCAGATGTAAACTGTTTCTTATTGACTGAATAAACAGGTTGAAAGTTAAGTTCTAATCCTATGCCAGTATTTAATGCGTCACGTAGAGCTGACTCAACTGCCATCATACGTCCTAATTCATCAAATAACCCATTATCCGATGAAATCATTTTCTTCTTAACACCATTCACTTCAGACTGGATATAAGATGTTTCTATTAAATTAACTACATCATCAATGCTAGTTACATAATCATTCAAATTGAATATGCAACAAAGACTTGTCGATACATATATTTCATTGGAATCAATATTCCATGAAGATTCAAGTCGGTATTCTAAGTTCGCCTTAACTTTATAATAAGATGTATCATCGTTCATAATCGCAACGAAACGAGTACCTTTCATTCTAAATACCCATACATCTTTTGACTGATTCGTAATATAATCCGCAATTTCGATTAAAACTCTATTTCCATTCTTTAATCCAAACATACGATTTATACGACTTAAATCATTGATGTTTATTGCGATAAGATGAAACTTCTGTCTTGATTTAATGAGTTCATATAAGTACTCTAACATCGCATTATAATTGAATGCACCAGTAAGGACATCCTTCATTTGTTGAGGGTTCTGAAGTGTAAAATACATTACGATGACTGCGAATGATAACACTACACCAGTAATCAACAATTCTGGATAATTTGCTTGAATAATCATTGTGACAAGAACTGCGAATATGAATGAAGTAATGGTTTGGTACTGGATTGACGATAATCGGTTTTTATAATGTACTGCGAACATAAAGGTTGTTGATAAATAAATTAAAGCCATGAAATGTAAACTATAGAACCAAACACCATATGAATATCCTTTAATTGGATCAATATAGAAATATAAACCTGTTAAAGGATTAATAAAGAACAAAATAAATAACACAACAAAAGTAGGCAAGAAAATTAGTTTAATACGCTTCTGTTGCATAAAACTTAGATTACCAGCAAGTAATAATGTATAGATTAGTAATAAGGGTGGATTAATTGTTTGTACACCATAATATAGTGTGTTTAATAACTGATTTATCCAGAATGGTATCGAAAAAACTGCATTTATTGTATATGCAGTGATCAAGTCAAGAAATAATGAAATCAATGTTACAAGAATAATATACCCAAATATACGATTTTGGTGACTTGGGAAATATCTTGTGTAGAAGTATTTCATCGCCACAATTAATAGTGCGATGAAGGCTAGAAGTTCATATTCAATGATATAAAACATATGAGCTCCCCCAATCTATTAGTCTTTTAAATTATAAACTCTAACGTATAAACAAACAAATTATATTATTGTTATTTATTAAGTTCTAACATTGCTAAGGCAAATGCACCTAATAATCCAGAATTATCCCCTAATCCAGGATTTGTTATATAGTTCTCATCACAATCTAATATATAAGGATGTTGAATGTAGTTCTTTAATAGTAGTTTTACTTCTTGTCTTATCATTGGAAACAAGTGAGTTTGATGCATAATGCCTCCACCTAATACGATTATCTTAGGTGATAGGATCAAGATGTAATTAACTAATGCTTGTGCAATGTAATTAGCTTCTATTATCCAGGCGATGTGATCAATCGGTAGATTATTAGCTGATGTTTGATAACGTGCTTCAATTGATGGTCCGCTCGCAAGTCCTTCAAAACATGATCCGTGATAAGGACAAACACCTTCAAAATTATCATCAGGATGTCGTTGTATAAGGATATGGCCCATTTCAGGATGTAATAAACCATGAAGACATTGATTATTTTCTACATAACCTCCACCAATTCCAGTACCAATCGTTAAGTATAAACAAGATGTAACATCTTTGCCTTTTCCCCAAATCGATTCACCTAAAGCAGCCCCGTTAACATCTGTATCAAAACCAATCGGTCCATCAAAGATGGATTGTATTTCACTTACCAATGCAGTATTTGCCCAACCAGGTTTTGGGGTAGAAGTGATATACCCATATTTTTCACTTTTTCGGTCTAAGTTTATTGGTCCAAATGACGCAATACCTACCGCATCAGGTTGATGTTTTAGGATAAATTCTTTACAATTATCAATTGTTTCATTTGGTGTAAGGGTTGGATATGATTCGCGAACAATTATTTCGCCATTTTCATTTCCAATCCCAATTACAAATTTAGTCCCACCCGCCTCAATTCCGCATATCTTCATATCGTTTCTCCTGACATTTAACGTAAAATAGTTAATTTAAGTCTATCATAGGATATTGACAGTGTGAAAATAACTTGATAAACTAATGGTAAGTTATTGCTTACAATATAAGCAAATGCTTAGGAGAATATGAAAGAACTAACAACGAAGGAACAAGAAGTATTTGATTTGATCTGTGATAACCCACAAATCAGTCAAGATGAATTAGCGAAGCTATTAAACATCACACGCTCATCTGTTTCTGTTCACATTTCAAATTTACTTAAGAAACGATATATCGAAGGTAAAGGTTATATTGTGAATCGAAAAGATAAGTTAGTGGTTATTGGGGCTTCAATGATTGATATTGTAGGTAAAAGTAGAAGTTCATTGATTCATAAGGATTCAAATCCTGGACAAATTCGTGTATCGGCTGGAGGTGTTTCGCGTAACATATCTGAGAATCTATCTAGACTTGGAGCACATGTTTCACTCTTAACGGCTTTATGTGATGATTCATTTGGACAAATGATTAAAGATTCATGTGTAAGAGCGAATGTAGATATCAGTGAAGCGTATATGGTACAGGGTGAAAGTACGACAACTTATATTGCGATACTGGATGATTCAGGTGATATGGATCTTGCATTAAGTGATACAAGCGCATTGGATAAAATACCAGTTGATTACATAATTAAAAAAGATTATGTACTTAAAAGTAGTGAGATTATTGTAGTAGATGCGGTGTTACCATCCGATGTCATGGATGTGATTGGTCAAAAGTATGCCTCTACAAAACGTATATTTATTGATCCAGTTTCAATCGGTAAAGCAAAGAGTATTAAGCATAAGTTACATTATTTTAATACATTGAAATGTAATCGGTTAGAAGCTGAGTACTTAAGTGATACAACCATTAAGAGTAAACAAGATGTCATAAAAGCTGCAGAAATACTTCAATCAAAAGGTGTTAAATGTGTTTATATTACACTTGGTGCAGAAGGGGTATATTATAAAACTGAACTAGAATCTGGATTTATGCAGACACAAGCAACTGAAGTTCAAAATGCGACAGGCGCCGGTGATGCATTTATGGCTGGATTGGTTTATTCAAAGTTGAATGAGTATGAAGAAAAAGATTGTGTTAAATTTGCGTTAGCATGTGCAAGTATCGCAATGGAATCACAGTATACAGTAAATCCAAACATTAGTTTTGAGATGGTAAAGGAAAGAGTAAAACAATGAACTTAGAGAAATATTTAGTAATTAAAGATGAAGTTAAACAAGCACTATTAGAAGGAAGACCTGTTGTTGCGTTAGAATCAACAATCATTTCACATGGCTTCGCTTATCCAGAGAATCTTGATTGTGCAAAAACATGTGAACGGATTATTCGTGAAGAAGGTGCAGTACCGGCAACCATTGGAATTCGTAATGGTAAAATCCTGATTGGGATGAGTGATGAAGATATCTTATTCTTTGCGCAAAATCGTACGATTTCAAAATGTAGTCGTAGAGATGTCGCGCCAATCTTAGCACTTGGTTTAGATGGAGCTACAACTGTTGCGACAACTATGTTATTTGCGCATATGGCTAAAATTAAAGTGTTTGCGACAGGTGGTATTGGTGGAGTGCATATGCATGGTGAAGATACGATGGATGTATCTGCTGACTTAGTTGAAATCGCAAATACGAATGTAAATGTAGTTTGTGCAGGGGCAAAATCAATTCTTGATTTACCTCGTACTAAAGAATATCTAGAAACATTAGGTGTTTCAATTGTTGGATATCAAACAGACGCATTCCCAGATTTCTATACACGTGATAGTGGATTGAAAGTCGATTATCGTGTTGAAACAACCGATGAAATTGCGAAGATAATTCGTACCAAAGAAGAAATTGGATTTAAAGCGGGATTAATTATTGCGAATCCAATACCAAAAGAAAATGAAATGGATCCAGAATATATTCGTGAAAAAATCACCGAAGCACTTAATCGTTCAATTCAACAAGGTGTTAAAGGTAAAGATGTGACACCATTCCTATTAGCAGCTTTACATCATGATACAGAAGGGAAATCTGTATTAGCGAATAAAGCTCTTGTTTTCAATAATTCAAGACTTGCCGCAAAGATTGCGAAATCATTATTTGAACTTAAATAAACGAGATAGACATTCAAAATTATGAATGTCTATTTTTTCACTCGATAAGTGACATAATTTTTCTATACAAATTAATTGAATTACACTATAATAACGATTGTTGTAAAGGAGCTGTCAGTGAAACATACTAAACAAAAAGAGATAATTCTCGATGCGGTTTTCGATCTAAAGTATCATCCGACAGCGGACGAGATATACTTACACTTAAAAAAAGATCATCCTAGATTGAGCTTAGCAACCGTATATCGTAATTTAAATATCTACACAGAAGAAGGAAAAGTACGTAAAGTATCCATTCCAGGTGATAGTGATCGATTTGACTTTAACTTAAGTTATCATGAACATTTCTATTGTGAGAAATGTAACAAGGTTTATGATATTCAATTGAATTTAAAGGATGTTGTAAATAAGATAAGTCCGTTTACAGTTTCTTCATATAAATTAATGTTATATGGATCATGCGAAATGTGTTCAAGTACACAAAGCTAAGTAGGTAAACCCTACTTTTTTTTATGGTATGATGAAACTAAGGAAAGATTCGAAGTATTATATTTTTAAATCAATTTTTTGTAAAAAACAGTCAATTGAATCGAATAACTTTATAATTTATATCGGGTGTGATTAACTAAAATAAAGAGGAGAACATATGATCATTCAAAGTAAAAGAGTTTGGATTGAAGAACAATGGGCAGAAGCTCAAATTGAAATAATAAATGAAAAAATACATCGAATTTATCCATATAACCTAAAAGAAGTTAATGTCGATTATGGTAATGAGCGAATTTATCCAGGATTTATTGATACGCATTGTCATGGGGCTGTTGGGTTTGATACCAATGAAGCGGATGAAGATGGATTAAAACGTTGGTTAAAAGTAGCGGTTAAAGAAGGTGTTACTTCATTGTGTCCAACAACCATTACTCAAAGTGAAGCGGTGCTTACGAAAGCACTTAAGAACGTATTAAAAGTAGCGGCTGAGAAAAATGAAGGTGCACAGATCGTTGGTGTGCATTTTGAAGGGCCTTATCTCTGCGTAAAATATAAAGGTGCTCAACCCGAAGAATACATCGTTAAACCGGATATCGCACAGTATAAACGATATGAAGAAGCATCGAATGGAATGATAAAGATTATGACGATGGCTGTAGAGAATGATGCGGATTATGATTTAATCCAATATGCGAGTCAAAAGGGTGTATCAATTAATATTGGACATTCTGCAGCGAATTATTCAGAATCACTCTTTGCGATTGCGAATGGAGCTAGTGGGTTTACACATACATTTAATGGTATGAGTCCATTTAATCATCGTGAACCAGGCACAGTAGGCGCTGCATTAAGAATTGGGACTGC
>DASSDQ010000106.1:0-20111 GCA_035697025.1 Erysipelotrichaceae bacterium
GATTTTAGTTACTTTCCCGATGTATGTACCAAGATTCTCCTTTTGTAAAATTTGGTGATATTTCTCCATTGTTTCCTCTTCTGTTAAATCGTATTAAACAAACGTCGAATATTCTTTAATTGTGTATCAATCGATAAATCATAACGACCCATCTCACCTTCAATTACCAGATGACTTACATCTCCATCAATCGTATGTAAATCAATTCCAAGAAGTAATAACTCGTTCTCAAGTTCAAGGATGAGTGCATTTGCGTTTTTACTGATTTCAATCGTTTTAACATTCTGACGTTTACGTGCTTCAATTTCATCCAATAAGATTGGTTTTAGTATTGAACTATCAATCTCTATTTTTTGTCGCATAATCTTATTCGCTATTTCAAGTGCTAATAAATGTGTTCGATTTTGAAGTTCATCAATAAGATTTAGTTCTAACTTATTCTTCTCATTAACTTGATTTTCAATCGACTGAATCATGTTTTTAAACTGATTTTTAATATCTTTCTGAGATTGTGATCGACCTTCTTCATATCCTTGATTAAATGCTTCTTGTTTAATTTTTTGTTCAATTTCTAAACATGATTGTTCAAACTCAAGTTTGAGAAGATTAATCTTTTCTTGAGCCATATCGAGAATTCTTTGTGCTTCGATTTGTGCATCACTGACGATTTGATTTGATACATCAGAATACTCTACAACAGATTGAATTACTGGTCTGTTATTTATAATTTGTTCCTTTATTTGAACGACATCATTGAATACAACGCTAGATGGTTTCTTGACGATTCTAGATAATGACATCATCTTTACCCCCCTTTGAAATTACGAGAGTTCCTTCTTCTTCTAATCTTCGAATTACGCTAACAATACGTTGTTGAGCCTTTTCGACATCTGACATACGTAGATTCTTTAAGTACTCCATATCAGATTGAATGGTTTCTTGCATACGAGATGACATATTTCTGAACACTGCTTCACTAACATCTGGATTCGCAACTTTAAGCGCAACAGCCAAGTCTTTTGTATCAACTTCACGAATGAATAGTTGTACTGCGACATCATCCAAGGTGACGATATCTTCGAATACAAACATTTGTTCACGAATTCTTTGTACAAGTTCTGGATTTTTAAGATTTAATTCGTCAAATACATGTTTTTCAACATTACGTTCAACACGATTCATAATATCAGCCACATGATTTACACCACCAATTTCTTGAGATTCTAGTGTAACCATTGTCGATAACTTACTTTCCAATGTCTTTTCTAATACTTTCAATAACTCGGGATGTGGATTTTCTAGTTTTGCGATACGCTCAATGACTTCCACACGTTTATCCTTATTAAGTTCAGATAAAATTTGTGAAGATTGATTTGCGGCCGCATATGACAAAACCACCGCAATAGTTTGCGGGTGTTCGTTTTGTAATATCGCAAGTAAGTTCTTATAATCAACTTTTCGAACAAAATCGAAAATCTTTACTCTTAATGAACGCGAAACACGATCTAGGTATGATGAAGCTAATTGTGGCCCAAATGCTTTTTCAAGTATATCTTTCGCTTGAAATATACCACCTTCAGTTATTACTTTTTGTGTAACACATAGCCCATAAAAGTCTTCGATAATCTCATCCATTTCTCGAGTATCTATTCTTCTTAGCTTTGAGATTTCTAGAGATAATCGTTCGATTTCACTATCGGATAAATGTTTAAATACTTTCGCTGCTCTATCTGGACCGAGTGTTATAAGCAATGCGGATGCACGTTGTGTCGCGGTTAGATTATTCTGTGCCATTACTCATCCTCCTTTAACATTTCACGTATTAAGTTCGCTGTTATTTCTGGATTTTCAGTTGTAAAATTCTGTATATTTTCAAGGGTTGCTAAACTCGGATCGGTTGAACTCCCTGGAACAATTGGTTTACTTCTTTGTTTAATCTCTTCTTTTAATCTCTCATCAATTTCATCTTCAGCTTTTTTATTTTTACGGCGTTTAGATATTGAAAGAATAATGATAATTATGATAATTACAGCAATAAGTGCAGTACCACCGATAATTCCATAGAGTATATACGTATCGATACTGTTTGAGTTACTAATTGGTGTATCAACTTCTTGACCACTCTTTACATTGTGTACAATGACATCTGTCTCAGCAACATTAACCGCTTTCGCTATCGTCTTTACCCAGTCATTTATTTCTGATCCAGATAAATCATGATTGTTTATTACAACCGATAAGGTAGCGGATTCAAGTGTCGCATTATTCTTTTCGATTTGACGTTTAATATAACTTACTAAATACTCTGCAGTGTAGGATTGTTCACCCGTTACTGATTCTTCATCTGTCGATTGATATGTCGGTACATCTGTATTACTATCTTCTCCAGCAATTCCTTCTGCTGTAGAACCACTCGTAGTCCCATTACCATTCGCATACCATTCTTCTAAGCTTTGAATTACCCCTTTACCATCAACGGTAGGTATATATTCCAACTCTTCTGACAACATTTTGTCATAATCGATCACAACACTTGCACTGACCCGTATATTTTCATACCCATATGGCATTGTTAGTAAATTGAGTACTTTTTCTTCCATCTTAGTTTCAATTTCACGTTCGAATTGAATCTGTAAGAAATTATCATCCATACTCGTTTCAGCGCTTTGCCCCGCTAATTCAGCGCCACTGGACGCATCGACCACAATTACACGACTACTTTCCATTTGAGGAACAGATGAAGCAACTAAATTTTTTATCCCTTGAATCATTTTCGAATCAAGTGTATTCGTCTGTGATAAATCAAGAAGTACAGATGCACTACCTTGATTTTGATTTGTCTGCCAAACATAATTCGATTCTGTTGGAATGTTTAATGTGACAATGGCAGATCGAACACCTTCGATTTGTCGAAGAGTTTCCTCTAAACGACTTTGAAGGTCAATAATTAGATATTGTTTTTTCTCAAGCTCAGTAGCCATAAATCCAGCATTTGAAGTAAAAACACTATAACTTAGTGCTGTTTTTGGGTATCCCATCGAACTTAATTGAAGTTTAATTTGATTAATATCTTTACTTAATACAACTAATTCACCTTCAGTGTTCGTTGTCGCGAAAATATCTAGTTCATTTAAAACAAGATATATTTCACCTTGTTCTTGCGTTGAAAGTCCTTGATATAGAACACTATATTTTTGTTCTGAATTCCATCGTAATAAAAGTGGAACACCGATAGAAAAAATAAGTACACCGATTATTATTGTAATAATGGTTGATTTAGCTTTTTTAGTCTGTTTTTTCCATAGTTCTTGAACTGTGAAAAATGCCTTTTTAATCTGTTGTTCCATGTGTTACCTAACTTTCTAGCTAAAATTGCATACGCATAATCTCGTTATACGCACTTATTGCTTTACTGGTAACTTGTACAGTTAATTCAAGTGCGATCGCAGCTTTTTCCGCATTAATCATCACGTTGTGTAAATCATCTGTTTTCCCCATCGCAAGATCATAAGAGTCTTGTTTAGCGACTTCTTGAGCTGCTTGAGTTTCGTCTATCATATCTTTAAAAATATCTTGAAATCCCGAATTCTGAGTTTCATTTACATTTAAGTTCGGTTTAATCTCTGTCGTTAAATTAAGTGGTGTAATTGGTACAATAAACAGACTCATATGTTATTTCCCTATTTCTAGTGCTCTCATTGCCATTGTCTTAACCACATTTAGTGCAGTCAGATTAGCTTCATAAGCACGTGTGGCGGCCATCAAATCAATTTGTTCTTCACTACTATTCACATTTGGCATTAATACATACCCATTTTCATCCGCATCAGGATGATTTGGATTATATACAGGAATAAATGGGTTATCACTTTCTACAATTTCAGAAACAATAACTCCACCATTTGAATTTTTCTTCGACTTTGACATTGAAGTACTCAATACATTTTCAAAACTTAAACTTTGTTCCTTCAAAACAACTAACTTTCTTTTATAAGGTCCACCCTCTTCAGTACGTGTGGTCGATATGTTCGCAAGATTTTGCGTGATTGTATCAACTCTTAATCGAGTTGCTGTTAATGCGGATCCAGTAATATTTAATGTTTTAAGAAATGACATATTTCTCTCCCTTATTTACCGGTGTTATTGATTACATAACTCATATTATTAAGTTGCTTCGAAATATTCTGGCTTAAATAAGTGTACTGAGCATAAGTGTCCCACATATCTAGTTGTTCTTTTTCGATATCTACATTATTGCCATCTAACCTATTCGAGATAGATTCATCTTTTGATATCTCAACTTCAAGAACATTTCTTTCCATTGAAATACCATTTTCAATCTCTTGCTTTAACACTTCTTTAAATGAAACTTTACTCGCCTTAAACCCAGGAGTTTCATAATTCGCTATATTGTTTGATATAACTTTTTGTTTAATCCAAAGTGCATCTAAACTAGACTGCAATACTTTAAAGTTGTTGTCTTGAAATATCATACAAAGTCCCCTTCTTCTATTATTGAATTTTCACTATGATAAATTATCAAATAAAAATTTACCCAAATTGATGAATAAATTTTTAAATCTAAACTACACTTTTAATATGCGCTAACGGGATTTATTTTAACATTTTAAGGGTGTTTTAATCATTATTTTTCAAACTAAAATAGATGATTTTTTTGTGAAATATACAAAAAATCAATGATTATTATTAATGTTTATGAATAGTTGTATATTTTATATTCATTTTCACAATTAAATCGATAATGATTATCGATATTTAAATATAAATTAAATATTTATAATTAAATTATAATATTTTAGAATACTATTTAATCTAAAAAAAAGATGGCTTAACCATTCATATATGCACTTTAATGTTTTAATACGAATTATAATAATACATTTAATTATAATAATATCAATATGTAAAAAATGACCTGAATGACTAAAATCAATGGAATTCCATGTGTAAATTTTAGTTTTTTTGTCTTATGTCTATTTAGAAACATTCCAGTCCAAATACCTAATGTTCCGCCAATTAACGCTAGAATTAATAAATTTCTTTCTGATATTCGTCGTTTATTTTTTTGCGCGTATTTTTTATCTATTGCCATACATAAAAACGCAATCAAATTTATACTTATGAAGTATAAAATAATCGGTAAGTTATTTGTGTTTCCAAGCATAATATTCATCATCTTTATGTATCTCAATTTCAACGTTTTCTTTTTGTTCTACATAGTAAAAAATTGAATTTATAAACAGTTCTTCGAATTCCGTAAGAGTAAGTATATATTGCGCATTATCTGTTTTTACCATGATTTTTTCATCCTTTAAAACGAAACTTGTTTGTTGAGGATTTTGGATCATTACACTTTGATAATTTCTTAATGTATATATAACTAACTCAAAATTACTTATCTTTTCCATTGCCTAATTCTCTCATATTTTGTGATTTATGTGTGAGTTATTTAGTTTCATAAAATGCACATCCTTTGACGATAAGGTTCGTTACTTTTACAATTAAATTGTCATTAACGGACTTGAAGGAGGATGTTATGCATAAATTAGCAGTTGTTTACTGGACGAGTTCAGGTAATACAGAGACTATGGCTGACGCAATAATTGAAGGCGCGAAACTAACAGGAGCCATCGTAGATAAAATACCCGCAAATAAATTTACTCCTATTGAATTAGATAAATTTGATTCAATAGCTTTTGGTTGCCCCGCAATGGGCGATGAACTATTAGATGAATATGAGTTTGAACCAATGTTTCAATCTGTACTTCCACATCTAACATCAAAACGTTTCGCATTGTTTGGATCATATGGTTGGGGTACAGGCGAATGGATGCGTACATGGGAAACGATATGTAACGAAAATGGAGCAACCCCTTCATTCCCAAGTATCATTGCGAATTACGCACCTGATGATAGTGTTATAGAAGAACTTAAAGAATTGGGCAAAAATCTAACAAAATAAAAGAATCGCAATTGCGATTCTTTTTATGCTTTAACAAGTTGATTTTTTGAAGCTCTACGATATTTCCACATGTGATATTGGAAATGTATAAAACATCCAATACAGAATCCCAATATTGCGATCGAAGATGCTAGAAAAACCATGGTAGAAAACACTATACTTACAATTGTCATATTTAACAAACTACTAATAAACGCAACAATTAACATTGAGACAGCAAGTATTTGATTAAAACGCTGTTGTGTCTTATCTTCTTGGATATATTCTTTCATTGGTTTCTTAAGAAACTTTTTGCCAAATACCATTAATGGATTATAATCAAATATCAACGAAGATAAACCTATAAATATTGGTAATAAAAGAATTAGATTTTGATTTGTAAATATAAATAATATCGAACTAATCGCAATCGAAAATTGGTTTAATCGTACCAATGGACGAGGAATAGAATACACTTGTTTCATTTGCCCTCCAACATTAACATACTATATAAGTATACATTATATGCTTAATGTTAGTGTGATTATAAAACAATCAAAAACCATCGTCAAGCGTAATACATTTAAAAAGCAGCTATTTCTAACTGTTTAACCTAATAAATCCGTCACATTCTCAGTATCGGAATGTACTAAATTCTTTTCTTTCTCTCTTACTAAAGTATCATATCGTTCTACCTTACGATCTAAACGATCGAGCGTATTTTGCATTTCTGTCATATGATCACGTAGTTTTTCGCGTTGTTCAATAAGTAATTGTCGACGTTTTTCAAGTGTCGTTTCACCTTCTTTAAAGAGCCTTACATATTCACTCAAAAACTCGATTGTTAAACCTGCACTACGCATGCATTTTATAAATTCAATCCATTTACAATCTTCTTCGTTATAATTACGGATTCCGCTAGTACGTCTTTGTATTGTTGGAATCAATCCAATCTTCTCATAATAGCGTAATGTATCTTGCGATAAATCAAATCTTACACATACTTCAGCAATTGTCATATTATTCTCCCTCAATTTATTAAATTGTTTAAATTTCTTATAATAGTATTCATCTTATAATGGAGCTAACTCCAAGTCAATTTAATCACTCTAGTATTCTAATACTATTTTAATACTTGGAGTAAACTCTAAGTCAAGTATTTTAAATACTTCTATATAATCTTATTATAAAATGGTAGGATATTATAAGAATTATCAAAAAATAGAAAGATTTAACTATGTTTACTCAGAAAACACTTAGAAAACTTATCCTTCCTTTATTCCTTGATCAATTATTACTTGTACTTGTTGGTATCGTTTCAACAATCCTCTTATCATATGCTGGTGAAGCTGCGGTATCTGGTGTTTCACTTGTCGAAATGGTAAATGTTTTACTAATTAATATTCTTACCGCAATTGCGACAGGTGGTGCTGTTGTAGTAGCTCAATATATTGGAAGTCAAAATATACATATTGCTCGCAAATCTGCTGGACAAGTTGTGATAATCACATTCATTGTCTCTATTGGCTTTATGTTTCTTATCTTAGTATTTAGTCAATTAATTCTAAGTGTGCTTTTCGGGAATGTCGATCCAGATGTTATGAAAGCTGCACAAATTTACTTCTTATTATCATGTCTTAGTTATCCATTTTTAGCACTTTACAATACAAGTGCCGCATTATTTAGATCAATGGGTAATTCAAAGGTCCCAATGTTCGCATCTTTGTTTATGAATGGTTTAAATATCATTGGTTTCTATATCGCAATCTTTGTTTTAAGATCAGGTATTACCGGTGTAGCAATCGCGACTTTATTATCACGTTTACTCGCTTCAGTTGTTTTGGTTAGTCTGAATTTTAATCTCGATAATGTAATTTATCTAGATTTTAAATCAATCTTTAATTGGGACAAATCATTAATCAAAAAAATTCTTTCTGTTGCGATTCCTAATGGGATTGAAAACGGAATAACACAATTGGGAAGAATACTCTTAACAAGTATTATCGCATTATTTGGAACTGCTCAAATAACCGCGAATGGTATTACGAATAGCTTAGGCATGTTTGCGATAAGCTTTGCGATGGCAATTAACTTTGCGATAGTAACAGTTGTTGGTCAATGTATTGGGGCTAAAGAATTTGAACAAGCTGAATTCTATATAAAGAAACTATTGAAACAAGCGAGTTATATGACGGTTGTTATCGCAAGTACACAATTAATCTTCTTACCATGGATTCTTAATCTTTATACCTTATCGGATGAAGCACGAAATATAACTTTCACATTAATGATTATTCATAATCTTATGACAATGGCAATTTGGCCATCCGCATTTACTCTATCCAATGGATTAAGAGCCGCAGGAGATGCGAAATTTACAATGACAGTTTCTATTATTGCGATGTTTGCGTTTAGAATTACTGCATCATTTATACTATCAATATTATTTAATTTAGGTGTATATGGTGTTTATTTAGCTATGGGAATTGATTGGATTTATCGTACGATTGTTCAACATCGTAGATTAAAGAGTGGCAAATGGAAGAATGCGGCACTCGTTTAATTTTCTAATAACATACTTGGGCGAGTCATTATGCTTAAATTGAATTTTATGTTATATTTTAAGTAAGGAGAATTTTATGAAAAAAGAACTACTTGAATTAGCATTAGACCAAATAAATTTTGAATTCGAATCAAGTTATCTCTACCTCTCAATGTCAACATGGGCACAAGAAAATGGTTACCCAGGAACCGCTAAATGGATGGAAAAACAAGCTTCAGAAGAAGTTAATCATGGTAAGAAAATGATGCACTTCTTATACGAAGTAAATGAAAGAGTATTATTAACTCCAATTAAAGCAGGTCCGACAGATTTCCCAGGCTTCTTAGAATTGTTTAAACTATCATTAGAACACGAAAAGAAAGTTACTGCTCGTATTGTTAAACTATACGAAGAAGCAACTTCCGCTAAGGAATACGCAATGGCTAATCTTTACAGATGGTTCATTGACGAACAAGTAGAAGAAGAATCAACACTTGTCGATATCATTACTCGTCTTGAAAAAGTACCTACACCAATTGGTATCATGATGATGGATGATCGTTTAGGCCAAAGAGCATAATAAGCAAAAGTACCAAAAATGGTACTTTTTTTAACTCTTATTGTTTTTCTTGCGTACAACACTTATCCAAATCGGCGCATAGGGAGATGTACATCCTTTACTAACTTTCATCTCTTTATATACACCGTGTTTTTCACCTATTGAAACACATCGTTCTGTTAAATGATCATGTTTAATGCCAATTTCACTTAAACAACGATTCATCGCAAATTGATAAATATTTGTTGCGAGGGATAGATTATTATCAATATAATCTAGGATTTCATTAAGTTTTTCTTCATTCAGTTTTGAATCATGATTTAGAATTATCCCCATATTCCAACCTGCACGTTTAAATCTTGGTTCATCACTATATACCCACGAATTAAATAATTCTAATTGATTATCAAGAAACTCAAATATTTGAAAACTTAGCTCATCAATAACAGGTCCAGATTCAGTAGATCGTATTAATCGACTTAGTTCATCAATATTAAGTAATTTTGAATCAAATAGTTTACATGCGATAACTCTTGCCTCGTAGATATTCGTATCCCAAAGTTGTAAAGCTAACTCATGATTTGTTTTATTCTTCTCAGCTATTTTTCTTAGATCGCCTAAATTTACACCAAGAATCTCTTCCTTGACACCTTGTTTAACATACATATCTTTTCTCTTATCATACGCTAATGTTTTAATCACATTTAAGATTTCGTTTAATGATTGTGTCATAATTATCTCCATTTATTAAATAGTAGCACTTTATCCTATATCACTTAAAATGATTTGATTAAAAAACACTTTATATTGAATAAAGTGTTTTTATACTTATTTGCTTAATTTAACTTCTTCATAAGTTTTTAATGCGCTTGAACGTTCGGATGATCTCGCGAAGTTAGTCACATTGGACATCGCTCTTGATTGATGAATAATTGTACCAGCACCGCCAACACAACCTCCAGGGCAAGCCATTCCTTCGAGTAGGTAATTATCTTTTTTACCAGCCTTCGCAAGTAGTAACATGCGTTTACAATTATGCAATGTCTCTGCTCTTTCAACTTTTACAACTCGATCTGGATCAATTCTACGTATAACATTTTCTACAGCGTTTAAAACTCCACCTGCTATCGCAAATCCTCGACCATCTACTGACGCATGATTTAGTTTTTGGCTAGGGACAAGATTGGATAATTCAATCCCTCGCGCAATAAACATAGCATTTATCTCTTCATACGTTATAACGAAATCAACACTATTATGTACATCCATGTAAGCTGCTTCGAACTTCTTAGCGGAACATGGACCAACGAACACTATCTTTGTATTCGGAAAATTACGTCTTAAGTAGTTCGCAGTCTCTACCATTGGTGATGACGAATCAGAAACACAATACTTTTTGTCTCCCAACTCTTTTTGTGCCACCTGTAACCAAGCTGGACAACATGATGTCGCTAAGAACGGTTGATCGAGTGGTACATGTTTTAAGAAATGACGCGCTTCATCTACCGTTGTTATATCTGCGCCATATGCAACTTCACCAACATCATCAAATCCAAGTTGTAAAAGACCTTCCACTACCTGATCCGGTGTAACTTTATCCCCAAATTGTCCAACGAAAGCAGGTGCGATTATTGCACATACTTCATTTGGTCCTTTTAGTGCTTCAACTAATTGATAGATTTCAGATTTATCTACGATTGCGCCAAATGGGCATGCGACCATACACATTCCACAACTAACACACTTGTCACTCATAATAACTGCTCTATCTTCAGAGTCTTTAGTAATCGCATTAACACCACACGCAACAGTACATGGTCTTTCATTCTTCACAATCGAACCATATGGACAAACATCGTAACATTTACCACATTTAATACATGATTCTTGATCAATGTAAGCATGTTTATCAATTAAACTCACAGCATTTACAGGGCATACTTCAACACAAGGATGGGCTAAACAACCATGACATGCGTTTGTCACAAAGAAACTCTTTTCTGGACATGCTTCACATGCTTGAGGAATAACTGTAACTAAATCTTTAGAGACTTTTTTATTGCGTAATTCAATTAGATCTTCTTCGATAAAATGTTCATCAAAACGAGTACCCATTTCCATATTCATTGCGGCTTTTATTCTCGCACGAACAATTTCTCGTTCTCTTTCAACAGAGTCACGATAATTAGGTGCACCATCCACAAGTATGTCATTTGGAATTGCTTCAATCTGTTCCTTTGACCATTCTTCATATGCGGCTACTGTAATATTTTTAAATATTTCATTTCTTAAAAACTTTACCGTCGTAAACACACCACGCATAAATATTCCTCCCTTTTTATAAATAAATAGTACTCCCGATATGATTCAATAAGCAAGGTTAAACGCACACTATTTGTTATGTTACAATTCTATTAGGAGATTAATATGAAAATAAAAGTTATTGTGTTAGATATAGATGGAACACTGCTTAATAGTGAAAAGAAGATTTCAGATTTAACGAAAAGCGCACTCATTCAAGCTCAGAAAAATGGGGTAAAAATAATACTTGCTTCAGGAAGACCAACAGTAGGTATGTTAGCTCTTACTAAAGAATTAGAAATGGATAAACACCATGGGTTGATTGTATCCTTTAATGGTTCTCAGGTAGTTGATTGTGAAACTCATGAAATTCTATTTAATCAAACCATGCCTATCAATGAATGTCAGGCTTTGTTAGAACATTTAAAGAAATTCGATATCATACCTATGATTACGCGTGAAGATGTAATGTATGTTCAAGATGTATACAAGTGCAATATTAGTATTCCAAATAATCCTAATTTTAACGTTATTCAATATGAATCAAGAGGTGGTTCTTATAAATTATGTGAGGTTGATGATTTAGCAACTTTCGCTGATTTTCCTCAAAATAAAATACTCGTAGCTGGAAGCCCTGAGTATTTAAAGGAAAACTATTTGGGTATGAGTGCACCATTTAATGGTAAATTAAATTCGATGTTTACGGCATCCATTTATTATGAGTTTACGGCTCTTGGAATTGATAAAGCTCACGCATTGGATACTGTATTAAAACCATTAGGTATTCATCGTGATGAAGTTATTTCATTTGGAGATGGCCATAATGATATATCCATTATTAACTATGCCGGTATTGGAATTGCGATGGCAAATGCGGTCGAAGATTTGAAACAAGCCGCAAATGAAATTACTCTTTCAAATGACGAAGATGGCATTTATCATAGTTTGAAGAAATACGTATTATAGTAATTCAAAACCAGCCGTAAAGTGTCTTAATGACTGAATTGGACCTTGATAAACAAGTTTTAGTCCACGATAATCTTTTCTGTTTTGGTAAATATAACCAAGCGCATTCGCAATACAATCCATATGATCATTTGTATAAACACGACGTGATATTGCGATACGCATTGTTTCTAGTTGTGGCCAGACATCTTCATGTGATATAGGATCTTTACTACCAAAAGCACATGCGCCAAGTTCAACCGCCCTAATACCAGCTTCTTCATATAAAGCCACAACTAATCTTTGCGCAGGAAACTCACATTGTGGGATATGTTCAAAGAAACGTCTAGCATCTACATAAACACCATGTCCACCAGTGGGTTCTATTATCGGAACCCCATTTTTCTTTAGTTGGTCTCCGAGATATTGAACTTGTTTAATACGATAATCCAAATAATCATAATCACATACTTCTCTTAGTCCAACCGCTAATGCTTCTAAATCTCGACCAGCTAATCCACCATATGTTAAGAAACCTTCATGAACAATCGCAAGTTGATTTGCCATATCCATAATATCTTTATTTCTAGATAGAAATAATCCGCCAATATTAACTAATCCATCCTTTTTTGCGCTCATAACAGCTGTTTCACAATATGAAACACTCTCTTTAATGATTGATTCAATTGAACGATTTTGATAACCCTCTTCACGTGTTTTAATAAAATATGCATTCTCCGCAACACGCGCAATATCCATAACAAAAGGTATGTTATATTTCTTCGCAAATGAAGCAGTATCTTTGATATTTTGCATCGAAACTGGTTGGCCGCCATTATTATTGCATGTGACCGTTAAGATAATTACACTTACCGCATCCAAACCTTTTTCGTTAATGATTTGTTCACATTTATTTAAATCGATATTCCCTTTAAATGGTGAAGCAGGACTTGCCGCATCTTTACCTTCGTCTTTTACTAAATCCTCAACTAAAGCACCTAATACTTCCGCATTACCCCTAAATGTATCAAAATGCATATTCCCTATCGCAATTTTGCCTGGTTTTGTATACAATTTCGCTAATAAATAATCAGCAGCTCTACCTTGATGAACAGGTTGTAAATACGGGAAATCAAAAACATCTTGTACTGATTTTTCTAGTTTGAAGAAACTATCACAACTTGCGTATGACTCATCACCCATCATTAATGCGGCCCATTGATTCTTACTCATTGCGGTTGTCCCACTATCAGTTAAGCAATCGATATAAACATTCTCTGCTTTGACTTTAAACACATTATATTGTGCTTCTTTTAACCATTGTGTCCGATCCTGTTTAGTCGTTTTCTTAACATGTTCAATCATTTTTATTCTAAAAGGTTCTGCTGTTTGAAATTGCATAATTTCTCCTTGTTTAAGTAATAAAAACATTCTTATTTCTTCTATTATCCCATTTACATCCTATTGATTCAATGTTTATAAAATTAAAAAAACTATTTAAATAGTTTATTTTTATTTGATTAAATATTTATATATTCTAGATATTTCGCCCCATGGATGATACCCATCTCCAATATATTCAAAACCATATTTCTCATAATATCCGATATGATCTGTACAGAGATAAACAGACTTAAATCCTGCTATCTTCGCATCCTTACATGCTTTATCAATTAATTTGAACCCATAATTATTCTTCCTGTGATCTTGTTCAATAAAAAGCGTAGAAATCCATGGATACAAATCCATGCGACTTATAAAGTCATTGGTAATAAGACCAGCACAACCAATGATTTCTTTATTTTTCATCATAATATACCATTGCGGAAGACTATTATCGGATAAAACAGAGTATTTAATACAATCTTCATACACCATTTGGTTATTTTCATTAGCCCAAATCCCTTTGATATAGTTTGTCGCATCTTCCACAAACTCTGGATGTTCACGTACTGAGATGATCTTCATTTTTCCCTCATTAGTATTAACTATTAGATTGATTATATGAATTTAATAAAACTTCTAACGCCAAAGAATGATCCAACTCTTGAGTCATACCTGAAATACTTATCGATCCCCTTACTTGATGTTCAATAATAATTGGTATTGCGCCACCATTGACACAATATCTAACATCATTTAACAAATGACTGTATTCTTCTTTATGTTCAAATACGTACATTGATGATTGGTTTGTTTCTTTTACGACATTTTCTTTGCCTTTAAGGTAATTATCTTCATTCTTTCCATCCATCAAATATTGAAATATTAAAATGTCATCAATTACGATACGTACTCCAATTCTCCTAAGTTGACGTTCAGATACAATTCTTAGTGCATCTAATCCAATATTCAATGCTTGTTTATGTGTAAATTCTTTAAAGTTCGGAATATTTTCTAACATAATTTGTTCACTATCCTTATTTCAAGTTTAACGCATTATCGAAACTTAAAGTACTATTTTTGAATTGTATTAGTTAAACCATCAAACATATCGATAAAAACTTGAACTAGCATTGGATCAAATTGATTGTTTGCGCCTTTCTTAATTTCGCTTAATGCGAATTCCTCAGTATATGCATTTCGATATGCACGATCTGAACATATCGCATCATAAGCATCTGCGATTGTAACAATACGTGCATTTATTGAGATTTCTTCTCCTTTTAAACCTCTTGGATAACCTTTGCCATCCCAACGTTCATGGTGTTGTAAAACAACTTCAGCTATTTCAGCGAAATCAACAGACGCATTCAAAATGCGACTTCCGATTTCTGGATGTTTTTTAATCTCTAACCATTCATCATTGGTAAGAGATTTATTACTATTGAGTATTTTTTCATCAATTCCAATTTTACCAATATCATGCATTAATCCAGTCAATTTTATCTTATTAATTTCTTCAATACTCAAGCCAATATGAGACGCAATAGCGCCACATATTTCACTTACTCTTGAAGAATGTAACATTTCTCGACTATTTTTCTCGAACAAAGTTTTCATAATTAAATCGATTGTTTTCCTACGCATACTATGACTTTCATATACTTTATTTCGATACATATCATCTTCAGTCAACTTAATCCATTCAGTTGTTTCTAGATTAGAATCAGTTTTAGTCATATACCCAAATGAAACAGATATTTCTATCGTTTCAGCTTGTATTTCTATGAGCTTACTTTTTATTCGATTTACAACAGTATCCGCAACGTTTCTATCAGTATTCGGTAGTATAATCACAAACTCATCCCCACCCAAACGCGCTACAATATCATCCGTTCGACATGCACTCTTTATTGCGTCCGCAACACTTTTAATTAAACTATCACCTCTAGTATGACCAAATGTGTCATTAACGAGTTTCAATCCATTAATATCACCCATTACAAGTGTAATTGGTAAGTTTCTAGAAGAATTTAATCGTTTTAACTCTTCTTCATAGAAACGTCGATTATATAATCCTGTCAATTGATCATGGTAACTTAAGAACAAGATATTTTCTTCTGCTTTCTTACTTTCTGTAATATCTCGCGCAAGTACCGCAAAAAAACCAGGTTTAGTCATATACGAGTGGGTTGAGTAATAATGACCTGTCTGTTCGAAATAATTCTCAAAGTTACTTGAAACCCCAGTAAGTGCTACTTTCCCAAACTCTTCTATCCAGTATTTCTCTACTTTAGGCATTACTTCTGTAGCTCGTTTCCCAATTACATCTTCACGTGTCATATCGAACATCTTCAAAAAGTAATCATTCACATCTGTAAATGAGTAATCTACTGGTACACCATCTTCATCTAATATGATTTGATATAACGCAATCCCTTGATTCATTTCACTAAAAAGCAAACGATAACGCTCTTCACTTTCGACGATTTTTTGTTGGGCCTTTTTACTCTCAGTAATATCATTCACGATACAATGTGTACGTTCAAATTTACCTTCATTGTTATAACTTATACGCCCATCAAAAGCGACTAGAACAATCTGCCCATCTTTTCGTTTCATACGATACTCTGTATGAAGTTGACCTTGTTCTTTGAATTTTACGAAGTTAGATTTTAAGATTGTGATCTGATCAGAATCCATAAATTCGCCAATCCATTTCCCAATGACTTCGTCTCTACGATACCCTAGTGTTTTTAACCACACTTCATTTACATCAATGATAAAACCTTTATCATTTAAAGATTGATAGCCTAAAGGTGCATTTTGAAATAATCGGTTTAATCGTTGTTCACTTTCAACGAGATTAACCTCTAATTGATTCCTTTCTGTTATATCTTTTGATATCCCAAAAATCCCAATGATTTTCTTATTCGAATCAAAAACAGGACCTTTTGTGCTCAAGAATGTAAGAAGTTTCCCAGTTGGGTCAGTCACATGCTCAATCACTGTGTTTGTTTCATTGAATTGAATAATTTCTTTTTCAATTCGAATTATTTCTTTCGCGTCTTCCTCAGAAAATAAAAAGTAATCATCTTTTCCTAGAATCTCATCTTCTTTTTTATTTACGATTTTTGTTGCAGCTTCGTTAACTAGTATATATTTACCTTCTAAATCCTTAATAAAAACAGCATCCGTTGTATTTCTAATGATTGATTCCATTAAAACATTTTGATATTCATGTTTATTTTCTTTTAATTTTCGTTCAGTAATATCACGTGAAATAATAGTGACACTATTAACATTTCCATTTGAATCAAAGTTTGGCGTATAGAAACTTTCAAAGTAAAGTAATTGAATATAACTAAGTTCAATTATCTTAGAATATGGATTCCCTTTAAATGTTTGATCGATCGTTAACAGAATATCTTTTCTATTTTGTGGCAATAAAGGTAGTTCATTTAAGTTCATACCAATTCTAATCTCTATATTAAATAGTTTCTTGATAATTTGGGAATAAGTAGAGTTAAAGCTTAGATAAGAATATTCCTTATCAATCGTAAACATAATAAAGTTCTCGGCTTGTTCGGACTGCGTGTTTAAATAAACACCATATTCAGTGCTATGTTCATCGTTTTCCGAATTATTAGAAAAATCTTCCTTCCTTACCATTTTTATCCCCCTAGATTAAACTGATTAGTATATATATTTTATCATTTATGCATATTCAATGTCCAAATTATGCATTTTCTATGAGTTATCAATATATTTTAGTGAAATTTCTGTAATTAATGATGAATAAAGTGTATATGAATGGATAAATCTATTTATGAATTTTATACTGACCTTAGAATTAAAGTATCTTAAAAGAGGCAATCTTATGAAAAACATCTATAAATATTTTATTATATTCACATTAGTCGCATGTACAAAAACGATTGATCCACCAATTCTTGAGCAACCAATTGAAAATCCACCTGAAATCATTTTCTATGAACCAGTTGAATCAAATCAAGCAAATACTGAGTTTAAACCTGCTTTCGTAGGTCAAACAAGAATTAGTGGTATTAAAACAACAAGTGTTTACTCTACGACTCTAATTACAGAAAGTTTAATAAGCCCATGGGGAATTGATGTTTTACCTGATGGTGCTTTTGTCATAACAGAGCGTTATGGATCATTGCGTATCATCAATGTTAAGGGCGAAATCAGTCCTTCAATATATGGATTTCCAAGCGTAAATTCAAGTGAACAAGGTGGTTTACTCGATGTACTCGTAAGTGAAGATTTTAATGAAAGTAGAATGCTATATTTTACTCTTGCAGAAAAAACACCAAATGGTTCATTAACTGCGGTTGGTAAAGGACGATTAGCAGATGATTTATCTATGATTGAGAATTTCGAAATTATTTATCGTGCTTATCCTTATTTTAGCGGTAACAATCATTATGGTAGTCGGATTGTATTTGACAATGAAGGCAACTTATTTGTATCAACTGGAGATCGACAATCTTTAGAGACTCGACCAAATGCCCAAAACATTGAGAATGGTCATGGAAAGATTTTACATATCACAACAGATGGAAAACCAGTTGATACAAATCCATATTATCTTCAAGCAAATGCTCATCAAGAGATATTTTCAATTGGGCATAGAAATGTTCAAGGATTAGCGGTTCATCCAATAACTGGTGAGCTTTGGGCTAATGAAATGGGTCCACAAGGTGGAGATGAATTAAATCGTATTGAGTTAGGCAAGAATTACGGTTGGCCAATTATAAGTTATGGCGAAGAATATAATGGAACTCCTGTGGGTGACGGACTAACAGTTCTTGATGGTCTTGAACAACCAGTATATTACTGGGATCCAGTCATTGCGCCGAGTGGAATGATTTTCTATAATTCTGATGTTATTCCAGAATGGGAGAACAACTTATTTATCGGTGGATTGAAAGGTCAACATATTATTCGATTATTAATAGAAGACAATAAGGTTATCGGTGAAGAACGTTTACTTGAATCTGAAGGACAAAGATTTAGAGATTTAACAGTTGGTCTAGATGGAGCACTTTATGCGATAACAGATTCTGGTAGACTTTATCGTGTCGGAAAATAGAAAAATATTATTTTGTATTCTCTAAAAAAGAAATAAGTTACCTTTTTGTGCCTACTATTTTTTTACATTTATAGTGTTAAACTATAAACAATAAGATAAACAGAGGTAATTATGACAAAACCAATAGACATAAGTATTCAATCAAATACATATAAAGCTGTTAATTCATTTATTAAAAATGTAGAGTTAGATGGCGAACTAACACTTAACGTAATAAAAGACCCAAAAATCAAAGAGTTTGATGAACCAACTTTTGCTAAATTGTTAAATACGGAGTTCCACAATGGAATTATTGAATTAAAAGTGTTTAGTCAACTATTATCTGATGCGCCAGATTTTGCGAGAGGGTTTATTGGGATTGCGTTTAGAATCAATGATGATGACACCAAGTTTGAGAGTATCTATATTCGTCCGACAAATGGAAGTGCTGATGATCAACTTAGACGTAATCGTACAACGCAATATTTCTCTTATCCTGATTATAAATTCGATACATTCAGACAAATTGCACCAGGTAAATATGAATCCTATGTCGATATAACAATTGGTGAGTGGATCGACTTTAAAGTAGAAGTTAAAGATAGTGTCGCAAAACTAACCATTAATAATTCAAAAAAACCTGTATTAATCGTAAACGACTTAAAATATGGAAGTGATTTCAAAGGATCGATTGGATTATGGTCAGAGGTTGGTACAGACGCATATTTTAAAGATTTGAAAATTACACATTTATAAAACAAGTTTAGAATTAACTAAACTTGTTTCAGACTGTAGACAAATACGGGGTTAAAAGTTCAATTGAAACTTTAACTCCGTTTTTCTTTGGTTTAATAACAGGTTAAACAGTGAAATAACGGGTATTAGAGAAGAAAGAGAAGATCTACGTGAACTCCATAAAGCGATTTTCTTGATATTCATCGAAGCGAAAAGCAGATACAGATAATCTTGTACCTTGTTCAATCCCCGATAGCGGGTATACCGCAATCCATACTGCTCTTTCCCATCGCCGAAGTTGCGCTCGATGGTCTGTTTACGCAAGGCATAGTATTGACTATGATACTGCGTATGGCGAATCATTTCGACTTCATCCAAATAGGGTTGCCAGAGATGTCGTTGAACACTCTTGGTCGGACTCGTTTTAGATAAACAGTTTTCTCTAAGTGGACAGTGTTTACAGTCTTTAGAAGAAGAGCGATAGGTAATATAACCACTTTCTTTACTGATACTTCTTGGGGTTAAAATCTTTCCCATCGGGCAATGATACACATCGGCACTGATATCATACACAAACTCTTTCTTCACA
>DASSDQ010000107.1:0-52779 GCA_035697025.1 Erysipelotrichaceae bacterium
TGCATTGTAAATGTTGATCCACCTTGTGAGAAACTCATCGACAGTACATTTTCAAACATTGCCTTTGTGAAACGGGGAATATCAAATCCATTATGTTCAAAGAAACGTGAATCTTCTATGGCAACAAATGCATCAATAAGAACTTGAGGCATATCATCATAACTGACATTTTCTCGAATTTGATAACCTACATCAGTAATAATATTTCCTTCTGAATCAAATAATTTAGAACTATCTGATGCGACGAAATCACTACTATTTAAAGTTGGTGCACCACTTATAATAATCGCAATATAAGCTATACCACTTGTACTACCTAAAATAGCTAATACAAGCAATACAGAGACAATTACTGCCAATTTATCTTTGAGTGGTTTTTTAACTTTTTTATTAGTTGTATCATTAGGCTTCTTTTTAAACGCTTTTAATATTTTAAGTTTTTTCATTTAGCTTCTCCATTGAAAAGAGTGTCATCTAGTACTTTTAAATAATGAATAGGTGGTGTAAGAGAAAACGGAATTAAATGTGCATTTTCTTTTATCCAACTATAGGGAATTGATTTTCTATCATTCGTTTTTATAAATTCATCTAAATCATGAAAGTACAACAGATACGTTTCATTATAATATACAAAACGAATGATTAAGAAACATATTCCACCATGATGTTCTACATTACGCATATGATCTAACTGATGCGGATGAATATTCTTTAATGGAAATGCAGTATGACTTTGAGATTCTTTCGCCTCAAAATCAATTGCTTTAGAACGATAAACACCGTTATAGTCAGTTGTACTAGGTACTTTGTAATAAGCTTCTACTATCTTTGCCTTATTTCGAGAAGGATAATCAACTTTTACAACCATTATTGGAGTTGGTTTTTTATGAATATTAGCTTTATTCAAATCCAAATAATATTGATTTGTTTGATTTAAATCGTCTTCTAAATTAGCACCACGATATGAATGTGATTTAATTTTAGTGATTGAATTAGCGCTTTGTTTACGGTTTGGGTAATTTATCATATTTTTTCCAAATCTTATTATATAAGAATAAGGTGGAGTTTGCTAGTTATCTAAAATCTAATCGACTTGTAAAAGAGTGTATAATTTGTTTTAATATGAAAAGTAGGGAAACAATACTATGTCAAAATTAAACGAGCAAACAATTTATAACAAAGAATTTAATGTAGAATTCAAAGGATATTCAATGATTGAAGTCGATAGTTTTCTTGATCAAATTATGCTGGATTATCAGTATTTTCAATTTGAACTACAAAAGTCAAAAGAGATTATTCAATCTTTACAACAACAAAATACTCAGCTACAAGCTCGATTAATCGAAGCACAAGGTAAGAACGATGCACTTTTATCAACTGATCCAAGTAATTCTAATCAAGTTGATTTATTAAAAAGATTGGCAAAATTAGAACAAGAAGTCTATAATAAGTGAGTACATCAGGCAATCGCTGGCCGCAAGGTTAGAGGAAAGTCCATGCTCGCACCATCTGTGATGATGGTAGTGATTATGCTGAATGAAAAAATAAATTCAGGCAGGTAACTGACGGCAGAGTTAATCCTAAGGCTTCGGCTATGGAAGCGCTCTTGAAAGTGCCACAGTGACGTAGTCTCTTTGGAAACATTGAGAGTGGAACGCGGTAAACCCCATAAGCGAGAAACCCAAATATGGTAGGGGAACTTTGATAACCTAAACGAAGGTTTGATAGGACAGAAATGTAGATAAATGATTGCCACTGGCAACAGGACAGAACATGGCTTACCGATGTATTATAAAGTGGAACATGGTTCCATTTTTTTATTATAAAAAGTTTTAATAATGTTATAATGTTTCAAGTAGGAGTATAGTGATGCTAGAAATTGGGAAAAGTCTAAAAGATAGAAGAGAAGAACTGGGTTTTTCACTAAAACAAATGAGTGAAAAAACTAAAGTACCTGTCAATAAACTACAAGCTATAGAAGATGGAAATCTAAGTTATTTTGAGAATGATTTTACGTATTTGAAGTTTTATATTCGATATTATTGTAATGCGTTACATTTAGATTTCGAAATCTATAGAGATTTATTAGATAAAGCGTTAGATGAGTTTTCAAATACAAGTAAGATGATTAAATTGAGTGAAATTAATGAAATTCAAGATCGTGTAAAAGATCGTACGATGATTAATAAAAGCTCAAATAGAAGAAAAATAGATATCTCATTTATCACGTTTGTTTCATCGATTACTTTATTAATAATTACACTTATTCTAGTTTTTATTTTTTTGATTTTGCCTAATTTAAATAAAAAAGAAGAACCATTAGTCGTGAATCCAAACATTCCAACACCAATTGAAAATACAGATGAAGAAGAAACAGAAGTAGTTGAAGTACCTCAAGTCTTAACGGTTAGTCAAATTGATGATGTTAATTATGAAATTACAGGATTTAATACGAATCAAGAATTGACGATGTTAATTAATTTCAAATCAAATGCATATGTTAGGATCAGAGTTGACGGTGATTCGCCTGTTAATTTACCGAATAAACTTTATAATGTTGGAACTACATTAGATTTTAAATTCAATGCTTTAAGTAATTCTGTTCTTGAAGTATATATTGGTTGGATGAATGGTAATACAATCACGATAAATGATATTGTAGTTCCAATTAATGATGATATTGCGTCCAGAAATGGTTCTGTTACACTTAAATTTAAATTAGTGGGAGATAATTCATGAATATTCCAAATCGATTAACATTAATTCGTTTAATGTTTGTTCCTGTAATTGTGTTTTTTGCGATTTTTCCATTTGCTCAATTTAATATTGTATTTGGATACATTATGATTGATTTTGTTAGTGTTCCAGTTGTAAATATTATTATTCTAGTTCTATTTGTAATCGCAAGTTTCACTGATTTTCTTGATGGATATTTAGCACGTAAGCATAATTTAGTCACTACATTTGGGAAGTTTGTTGATCCATTGGCTGATAAATTATTAGTAAATACGATGTTTATTCTATTTGCTTATCAAGGTATTATGCCTGTACTAGCTGTTTTAATTATGATATGGCGTGATACTGCAATTGAAGGTGTTAGAATGATTGCGGCTCGTAATGGAGTTACAATCGCAGCTGCTTTTCTTGGTAAAGTAAAAACAGTTACACAGATGATCACAATCGTTCTGTATCTTGTTTCAAATCTTCCGTTTGAATTAGTTCAGTTACCAATACATGAATTAATGTTGTGGTTTACCGTTACAATTTCCGTTGTAAGTGGTGTTTCATATTTCCTTCAAGCTAAAGAAATGATACTGGAATCAATGTAATGCAAGAACTTGTTGATTTATTAATTCAAAATAATATTTCTTTATCAAGTTGCGAGAGTTTTACAGGCGGTTTGTTTGCTTCATCAATAACTTCTTATCCTGGCGTATCTAAGATATTTAAGGGAAGTATCATTGCATATCAAAATGAAATTAAAAGAGATGTATTAAAAATTGATGATCATATCTTTAAAGAGTTTGGTGTAATTAGTGATAAAATGGCTATAGAAATGGCAGTTAAGTCACGTGAATTGTTTAAATCTGACTTAAGTGTTTCATTTACCGGGAATGCTGGTCCAAGTAATTTGGAAAACAAACCAGTAGGAGTATGGTATCTTGGATTGGCTTACAAAGATAATACTTTAGTATATGAGTTTAATGATTCTGGAACGCGTGAATCAATTCGTTTGAACGCTGTTCGTAAAGCTTTTGAAATATTACATGAGATTATTAGGAACTATTAATAAGTATTCATACTTTTGATAAGAGGGAACTATGGAAAATAAGAAAGATTTATTATTAGAAGAAGCATTAAAACAGATTCAAAAACAATACGGAAAAGGATCTGTAATGCGTTTAGGCGATCGTGCTAATGTCGAAGTTGATTCAATTAGCAGTGGTTCTATTGCGATTGACTATGCGCTTGGAGTTGGCGGTTATCCTAAAGGTAGAATTGTAGAAATATATGGACCAGAGTCAAGTGGTAAGACAACTTTAGCTTTACATGCAATTGCGGAGATCCAAAAAAAGGGTGGGAAAGCAGCATTCATAGATGCTGAAAACTCAATCGACCCTATGTACGCAAAAGCTTTAGGTGTAAATATCGAAGATTTGATTCTTTCGCAACCTGATAGCGGTGAACAAGCTTTGGAAATCACAGAATTACTGATTAAGAGTGGTGCTATTGATTTAATCGTTATTGACTCTGTTGCAGCTCTTGTACCACAAGCTGAACTTGATGGTGAAATGTCAGATTCACATATGGGATTACAGGCGCGTTTAATGTCAAAAGCGATGCGTAAACTTGCAGGTGTAATGAATCGTAGTGATTGTACAGCTATTTTTATAAATCAGTTACGTGAAAAAATTGGAATTATGTTTGGTAATCCTGAAACGACTACTGGTGGTAAAGCTTTAAAATTCTATGCATCAATTCGTATTGATGTTCGTAAGAGTGAAGCAATTAAAAATGGTACCGATATTATCGGAAATAAGGTTAATGTAAAAATTGTAAAGAATAAAGTAGCGCCACCTTTCAAGACTGCTACAGTAGATATTATGTATGGTAAGGGTATTTCACGTATGGGAGAACTCATCGAATTAGCTGTTGATCGAGACATCGTTCAAAAGGCTGGTGCTTGGTTCTCATATAAAGGTGAGAAGATTGGTCAAGGCAAAGAAGCCGTACGCGCGTTCTTAACTGCAAATCCAGTAATTGCTGAAACAGTAGAAACTGAATTAAAACAAATAATGTTTGCGCCAAGTGTAGATATCGTTGAAGAATAGGACTTTATAGTCCTTTTTCTATGTCTTTAGTTGTGAAATGTTCGAAAATTAAGTATTATATAGATAAGAGTTTAACACTCGAGCTGGAGGAAAAAATATGGGAGAGTATACATACTTTTTCGTCTTAGCTAGTATCGGTGGTTTTGCTTTGGGAGTTATCATCATGATAATGTTCTCAAAGTTTGGGTTAAATAGAGATCAACAAAAAGCGAAATTAGTTTTAGAAGAAGCGTCAATCAAAGCAGATAGCACGTTAAGACAAGCTATTTTAGATGCGAAGACGCAAACTTATGATTTAAAGTTAGCAGCGGAAAAAGAAATTAAAGAATCTAAACAGGTTCTTCAAGATGTTGAAACAAAGTTAAATCGACGTGAAGACAGTCTAAATTTTCGTAGTGAGACGTTGACCTCAAAAGAAAAAGAGCTTGATACAAAGAATCTTCAAGTTACCGAAAAATTAAATGTACTAGAAAAGATGGAAGCCAACCTGAAAGAGAAGATTGATGGTCAGGTTGTTGAATTAGAGCGTATTGCAAATATGACAGCTGCAGACGCTAAAAATGAATTATTTGATATCGTTCGAGTAAGAACTCAAAATGAAATTGAGGCGTTTATTCGTGACCAAGAAGAAGAAGCGAAAGCTAAAGCTTCAAGTATGGCTAAAGAAATTATTGGATTAGCAATTCAAAGATATGCTCAAGAAGAAACACTTGAACGTACTGTATCTGTAGTCGCATTGCCAAATGAAGAAATGAAGGGCAGAATTATCGGTCGTGAAGGTCGTAATATTCGTGCTATAGAACAAGCAACGGGTGTTGATATCTTGATAGATGATACGCCTGAAACTATCACATTATCTTGTTTTGACCCTATTCGTAGAGAAGTTGCACGTTTAGCACTTGAAACATTACTTAAGGATGGCAGAATTCAACCTGGAAGAATTGAAGAAGTTGTAACTCGCGTACAAAACGAGCTTAATGAAACAATTCAAAAAGCAGGTGAAGATGCTGTATTTAAAGTTGGTGTTGGTAAAGTTGATCGTGAAATTGTAGGGTTAATTGGCCGTTTACGTTATCGTTATAGTTATGGTCAAAATGCGCTTCAACACAGTATGGAAGTTGCTCATTTAACTGGTATGATGGCTGCTGAACTTGGATTAAACCAAACATTAGCAAAACGTGTTGGTTTACTTCATGATATTGGGAAAGCTCTTGATTTTGAGATGGAAGGTAGTCATATTGAACTTGGTGCGCGTGTTTGTCGTAAACATGGTGAACATCCTGCAGTTGTAAATGGTATCGAATCTCATCATGGTGATGTACCAGCAAATAGTATTTATTCAATTCTAGTTCAAGCTGCAGATACATTAAGTGCTGCTCGTCCTGGAGCTCGTTTTGAATCATTCCAAAATTATATTCAACGTTTAGAACAACTTGAAAAAATCGCGACATCATTTGATGGTGTTGAAAAAGTTTATGCGATTCAAGCTGGACGTGAAATTCGCGTAATGGTTGTACCTGATAAGCTAGATGATTTAGCTTGTCATAGAGTTGCACGTGAAATTCGTGAAAAAATTGAGAATGAAATGACTTACCCTGGTCAGATTAAAGTTACAGTTATACGCGAAACACGTACGTCCGAAGTCGCAAAATAATGAAGATATTGTTTATTGGAGACATAGTAGGTAAAGCAGGTCGAGCAGCAGTTTATGCTCGACTTGGTTTGCTTAAGAAAGAATATAGTATTGATTTCACAATTGTTAATGGTGAAAATGTTGCTCATGGTAAAGGTATAACTCAGAAACTTTATAATGAACTTGTTGAGAATGGTGTAGATGCGATCACTTTAGGTAATCATGCTTTTTCAAAAGCTGATATATTAACATTTATTGAACATAGTAAAAGTTTAATTCGTCCCTTAAATATGTATCCAAATGAGTATGGTACCGGTGTTCGTGACTTTTATGTAAAAGGTAAAACAATTCGTATTATTAATCTAATTGGATCAGTATTTATGGATAAAGTAGTTGAAAGCCCATTTGAATCAATGAAGAAACTGCATAAATCTAATCCTGATAAGATTGTTATCGTTGATTTGCATGCGGAGGCAACTAGTGAAAAGATGGCATTTGCATATCAATTCAAAGATGAATGTACTGCCGTTATAGGTACACACACTCATGTTCAAACAGCAGATGAACAGATTATTGATGGTTGTGCGTTTATAAGTGATGTAGGTATGACTGGACCATTTAAGAGTATTATTGGTCGAGATATCAATGAAGTATTAGAACGATTCAATGGAAATACAGTAACTCGATTTACTGTAAGTGAAAATGTTGCACAAGTTTGTGCGGTTGTTATCGATATTGATGATAAAACACTTCGTGCCATATCTATTAAAAGGTTACAATTTAGACCTGAAAGTTATTGAAGATGAAGTTAATAGTGGTATAATTAGAACAATAAAAAGGAGGATTTAACTGTGCCTGTAATTGTAGCAAAAGATACTTGTATTGGTTGTGGTGCTTGTGTAGGGGTTTGTCCAGTTGGAGCATTATCACTTGATGGCGATGGAAAAGCTGAATGTGATGAATCTATCTGCATTGATTGTTTAGCATGTATTGGAGTTTGTCCAACACAAGCAATTAGTCAAAAGTAACCAAGCGCTGCTTGGTTTTTTTAAGGAACCAAAGATGAATCAATTGTTTATTAAACCAGATTTAAGAAACGCGCAAAAGAGATCGAAAGATGAAACGATTATTGATCGTTCGCTTTTTAATATACCTGATGAATATAAGAATTTAGGATTTAATAAAAAATATTATTTGAGAACTTATGGATGTCAAGCTAATGAAAGAGATTCTGAGACATTAAGAGGAATGTTAGATTTGATGTCATATTCTGAAGTTAAAGAACCAGAATTTGCTGATTTAATAATCATGAATACATGCGCTATTCGAAAAAATGCAGAAAATCATGTATTTGGTGAAATAGGACATTTAAAACAACTAAAATATGAAAATCCTGATTTAATGTTTGTTGTATGTGGATGTATGGCTCAAGAAGAAGTTGTAGTTGAGACTATTCTAAAGAAATATCATCATATCGATATTATATTTGGAACACATAATATTCATCGTTTTCCAGAATTACTTATTCAAGCTCATTTTAATAAAGAAAGAGTTGTAGAAGTGTATTCAAAAGAAGGTGAGATTTATGAAAATCTACCTGTTATACGTCAACAAAACACAAAGGCTTGGGTTAATATAATCTATGGCTGTGATAAATTCTGTACATACTGTATTGTGCCATATACTCGTGGAAAAGAGCGTTCTAGATTAAAAGAAGATATTCTAGATGAAATTAAGGTTCTAATTAATAATGGGTATAAAGAAGTGACATTATTAGGTCAAAATGTAAATGCATATGGAAAAGATCTTGGAGATGAATATTCGTTTGCGGAGTTACTTGAAGATGTCGCAAAAACGAATATTGAGCGAATTCGTTTTATGACGAGTCATCCTTGGGATTTTAGTGATAAGATGATTGATATTATTGCTAAGTACGATAATATAATGCCTTTTGTTCATCTTCCATTACAATCTGGTAATAATGAAATACTTAAAATAATGGGTAGAAGATATACTACAGATGATTATTTAAATGTATTTAATCAATTGAGAGATAGAGTAAAGAACATTACATTTTCAACTGATATTATTGTTGGTTTTCCAAATGAAACTGATGAACAATTTGAAGATACTATAAAGATGATTGAATATTGTAAATTTGATAATGTCTACACTTTTATTTATTCACCACGATCTGGAACTCCAGCTAGTAAAATGGATGATAATGTTAGTTTAGATGTTAAACGTAATCGTTTAAAAGTATTAAATCAAAAAGTTTCTTTTTATGCTTTAGCAAACAATAAGAAAATGATTGATACTATACAAAAAGTTTTAGTAGATGGTCCTTCAAAAAAGGATTCAAATGTTTATAGTGGTTATACTGAAGGTAATAAGTTGGTCAATTTTGTACCAAAGAATGCTAAAACTGGTATGATTGTAAAAGTAAAAATAACGAATGCGAATACTTGGACATTAAAAGGGGAAGAAATTTCTATTTAATCAATGAGTTTATACGCTATAATTAAATTAAAGTTTATTTAGGAGGAAATATAATGAATGAAGTACGCATTTTTGCGTTAGGTGGATTAGATGAAGACGGAAAGAATTTAACCGTTGTTGAAATAAATCAAGATATTTTTGTAATTGATGTGGGATTGAAATATCCAGATAAAGATCGTTTGGGAGTGGAAATTATTATTCCTGATTTTTCCTATTTAATAGAAAATAAAAATAGAGTAAAAGGAATATTTATAACACATGGTCATGATGACGCTATGTCAGCTTTACCTTACTTAATTAAACAAGCTGATTTACCAATTTTTGCAGCACCGTTAACTGCGAAATTGATTGAACGTTTGTTTAAAGAAGAAAAGATTACTAATTATCAATTAAAAGTATTAAAGAGAGACGATACATTAACGATTAATAAAATTAATATTCGTACTTTTAGTTTGACACATTCGATTGCGGATGCTTTTGGTGTCGCTATTGAGAGTCCTTTTGGGTACATCGTTTATGCAGGAGAATACATCATCGATTTTAATACACGTAATCAAGCTTTTTCTTGTGACATTACAAGTTTTGCGGATATTGGTAAAAAAGGTGTTTTTGCATTATTAACTGAATCAGTTGGTTCAGATAGACCAGGTTATACTGCTCCAAACCATAGTATTACTGAGTTTGTTGAAGATATCCTTGAAGATACAAAAAACAGAGTTCTTGTCACAATGTATGAACAGAACTTATTTAGATTAATTGAGTTGTTAGAATTAGCTAAGAAATACAAGCGTAAAGTAATGTTCTTTAATGATGAACAAAGAGAGTTATTACGCCTTGCTGAATCGTTGGGTTATTATAAAATGCCTTTAGATTTAGAATTACCTAAGAGTAAGTTTAATAATACCATTGAAAACTTAATGATAATTGTATCTGGTAGTGGACCTCAGGTATTTAAGTTAATGCACAAAATTGCCATGAGTGAAGATGATTTAATTAGTTTGAGTCCAAGTGATACTGTTATCATTGCGTCTCCAATTGTACCTGGTACAGAACGAGAAGCAGGACGTATGGAAAACGAGCTTTACAAAGAAGATGTAAATGTTTTCTCACTTGATCGTAAAAAAGTTGTATCGATGCATGCATCAATTGAAGATATTAAAATGTTAGTTTACTTATTGAAACCAAAGTATTTTATACCAATTCACGGAGAATATAGACACCTTGTTAATAATGCGACTATTGCATTAGACATGGGTTATTATGCGGATAAGATTGTTGTATTAGATAATGGTCAAATTGCAACATTTAAAGATAGTAAGTTAAATAATACAGCCAACATTTTGAAATTAGAAGAAATACTAATTGATGGTAATGCACATTTAGATTCGAGTGGTTTAATTTTAAAAGACCGTGAGTTGTTATCGACAGATGGTGTAATTGTTATTGGTGTAGTTTTAAACTTCAATACTAAAGAAGTTATAGGTGGTCCAGATGTTCAATCACGTGGTGTTATATATCTAAAAGATGCGGATTATATCGTTAAAGAAGTTGGGAATATAATGGAAAATACAATTAATTCGATGGTCGAAACTAACCGCTATGATAATATGAGTGCACGTAATGAAGCAAAGGAAAAGATGACGAAATATATTCTCAAGGAAACTGGTAAGAGACCGATGATTTTACCTGTGATTGTTGAGATTAATTTGTCTGAATAATATGGCGAAAAAGAGAAGTAAAGTTAGTTTTAAACATAGTCAGGTGATTATGATTTGTCTAATTATATTAGCAATCATTTTCATCTCTTTTCAAAGACTTGGATTTATTGGTGAACAATTAGATCAAATTATTAATTTCTTTTTTGGTGTTCGACGTGATATTCTCTATGCTACATTATCTATTTATGCTTTGTATCGAATATTTATTCGAAAAAAACCAACATTGTCTTTAAAACATAAAATAATAATTGGATTAACATTCGTTGTACTTTTTGTTGGTACAAGTTATTTTAGTTATTCGACAACTGATATTGGATTTGAAGTATTAAACAAATGGATTAAAGATTCAGGATTCATTTATTCAATGCAATTCTCATCACAAGGTGGTTTTTTTGGTGTAATTTTATATTCAATATTAACGTACTTACTCGATAGAATAGGCACATTAATAACATTAGTAATCAGTTTAATTATCTTATTCTTACTTAGTTTCAATTTCTCGTTTGTGTCTGATTGGTTTAGTACAAAACAGACTGAACGTAAAATTAAGAGAGAATCTTATGTTGAAGAGACATATGATGAGCCGGTTCAATCAAAAACAGTATTCTTGAGCCCTGATGAACCTTCAAAATCAAAAACTAAGTTTGTAGATACAGAAGTGAAGACGAAATCAGCTGCGACGATTCATAAAATAGGCAACTATACTTTACCTAGTTTAAATGTTCTAGATGAGGTTGTAGTAAAGAATAAATCAAATGCAAACTCTAATGCAGCAAATCAAAAGGGTAGAAAACTTATTGAAATCTTAGGTGAATTTGGAGTAAATGCTACTTTAGTTGGGACTCATATAGGACCAGCGGTCACAAAGTTTGAAGTAAGACCAGATAGTAATGTAAAAATATCAAAAATAGCTTCTCTTCAAGACAATATTAAAATGGAGTTAGCCGCAAAAGAATTACGTTTGGAAGCTCCTATTCCTGGAAGAAATGCCGTAGGAGTAGAAATACCAAATGTTGAAATGATTCCAGTTAGAATGTCTGAACTAATTAAGGATATCAGCCCAGATAAGCAATCGAAGAAATTACTGTTCCCGTTAGGTAAAGATTTAATGGGTAAATCTGTCTATTCTGAATTAGATAAAATGCCGCATTTACTTATCGCTGGAGCAACTGGTAGTGGTAAATCTGTTTGTGTAAACTCAATCATAATAAATTTCTTATTAAGAACATCTCCAGATGAACTGAAGTTAGTACTTATTGATCCTAAAAAAGTAGAATTTACACCATATCATAAAATACCTCATTTAATTTCTCCAGTAATTTCGGATGCTTCAGAAGCAGCGAGAGCATTGAAGGTTATCGTTATGATGATGGAAAATCGATATGAAATCTTCTCAAAAGTTGGTGTTAGAAATATTCAAACATATAACGAAATGTTACAAAAGAGTACTGATCAAACATTAGAGCCTATGCCATGGATAGTAGTAATAATTGATGAATTAGCAGATTTAATGATTGTTGCTGGAAAAGAAGTTGAAGCAAGTATTCAAAGAATTACGCAACTTGCAAGAGCTGCTGGAATTCATTTAATCGTTGCGACACAAAGACCTAGTACGGACGTTATTACAGGAATTATTAAAGCGAACATTCCATCACGTATAGCATTTGCTGTATCGAGTGGTATCGATTCAAGAACAATAATTGATGGTATAGGAGCTGAACGATTGTTAGGCTATGGCGATATGTTGTTTTTCCCAGTAGGTGAACCTGCTCCAATAAGAGTTCAAGGTGTTTATGTTACTGATGAAGAAATTCGTAAAGTAACTGATTTTGTTAATCAACAACAAAAACCACAGTTTGATGATGCATTCTTAACACTTAATGAATCTGAAGGTGGATCATCCGGTAATATGGCTTCCGAAGATCCATTATTTGAAGAAGTAAAGAATTATATAATTGAGACAGGACGGGCCTCTACTTCTAACATCCAACGTAGATTTGGGTTAGGCTATAATAGAGCAGCACGTTTAATTGATATCTTAGAAGAACAAGGTGTAGTTGGACCTGCGCAGGGTAGTAAACCTCGTGATGTCTACTATCATAAATAATAATCATTTGACTTTGAGTATCAATTTGTCTAAACTTGAAATGTAGGATTTAACTACTACGGAGGAAAAGAAATGAAGAAGCTTTTAGTTTTATTTGCTATTGCATTTCTAACACTTAGTTCTTTAGCTGCTTGTGCACCTAAAGCTGAAGTGGAAGAAGAACCAACTGGTTATGAAATCGGTCTAGTTACTGATGTTGGTACAATTGATGACAAATCCTTTAACCAAGGCGCTTGGGAAGGTGTTGTTCAGTACGCTGAAGAAAACGGATTGACTTACCAATACTATCAACCAGCTGCAGCTACAACTGCTGACTATGTTGAAGCAATCACATTAGCTGTCGAAGGTGGTGCTAAAGTTGTTGTTACTCCTGGATTTATGTTTGCTGGTGCGATCTATGAAGCACAAACAATGTACCCAGAAGTTAACTTTATTTTATTAGATGCTGATCCACATACTGATGACTATGCAACTTTCAAAATTGAAAGTAATGTATATTCAATCTATTATGCTGAAGAACAATCAGGTTATTTAGCTGGTTTCGCTGCTGTTAAAGATGGTTATACTAACTTAGGCTTTATGGGTGGTATGGCTGTTCCTGCAGTAGTACGTTTCGGTCATGGCTTTGTTCAAGGTGCAGAAGCTGCAGCTGTTGAATTAGGCGTTGATGTTACTATTAAATATGAATACTTAAATAGTTTCGCACCAGATGACAATCATAAAGTTAAAGCTTTAGGTTGGTACTCTGAAGGTGTTGAAGCAATCTTCGTTGCTGCTGGTGGTGCTGGCTTATCTGTTATGGCTGCTGCTGAAGAAGCAAGCGCTAAAGTTATCGGTGTTGACGTTGATCAATCCAACTTATCTGAAACTGTTATTACTTCCGCAATGAAGGGCTTAACAACTTCAGTATATGGAGCATTAACTGATTTCTACGCTGGAAGCTTTAAAGGTGGAGTTATCGATACTTTAGATGTTACTAAAAATGGTGTTGGTTTACCTGCTGACTTCTCACGTTTCACAACATTTACTCAAGCTGACTACGATGCAGTATATGCTAAATTAGTTAGTGGTGAAGTTGTTGTTGTTAAAGACGCTGCTTCAGTTAAAGACTTAGCTGTTACTAAAACAACAGTTACATTATTAGGTACTGAATAATTATAAAAAGGTGGACGAAAGTTCACCTTTTTTTTTAACTTTATGACATAATTAACTCGTTAATGTATAATTTCTTCAAAGGAGTAAATTAATGGAGTATGTTATAGAAATGAGAAACATCACCAAGGTGTTTCCAGGAATAATCGCAAATGATGATATTAGCCTTAAAATAAGAAAAGGTGAGATACATGCTTTGCTTGGTGAAAATGGAGCTGGTAAATCTACACTTATGAGTGTTCTTTTTGGCTTATATAAACCAGAGAAAGGTCAGATTATTATTAATGAAAAAGAAGTGTTCATTAAAAATCCAAATGATGCGAATCGTTATGGAATTGGAATGGTACATCAGCACTTTAAATTAGTTCATAATTTTACTGTTCTTGAAAATGTTATTTTAGGAGTTGAAACTGTTAAAAATGGCAGATTAATTATGGATGAAGCTCGTAAGAAAGTAATAGAGTTGTCAAAACGATATAACTTATTTATTGAACCAGATCGTTTAATTTCTGATATATCAGTCGGTATGCAACAAAGGGTTGAAATCTTAAAGATGTTATATCGTGAAAATGATATTCTTATTTTCGATGAACCAACTGCTGTTTTGACCCCACAAGAAATAGATGAGTTAATGAATATAATGCGTGAGTTAGTAAATGAAGGAAAAACCATTATATTTATTACGCATAAATTAAATGAAATTAAAGCTGTCGCTAATCGAGTTTCAATCCTAAGAAAAGGTAAGTATATTGCGACTGTTGATGTAAGTGAAAGTTCAAAAGAATATTTATCGGAATTAATGGTTGGACGTAAAGTACTATTAGAAGTAGATAAACAACCTGCAGTCCCAACTGATATAATCTTAGAAGTCAAAAACATGACGATTAAATCTAAACATCATGAAAAAAATGTTGTGAATAATGTTAGTTTTAAATTACGTAAAGGCGAGATATTATGTATCGCAGGAATTGAAGGTAATGGGCAAACTGATCTTGTGTATGGTTTGACTGGATTAGAGAAATTATCTTCAGGTTCTATAATTTATAAAGGCGAAGATATAACAAATAAATCAATACGTCATCGCTCACAAAAAGGGATAGCACATATACCTGAAGATAGACATAAACATGGTTTAGTTTTAGATTATAACGTGGCTGAAAATCTAATTTTACAAGATTATTACACGAATAAATTTCAATCAAACGGATTTCTAAAATTCAGTACTATTTACAAGAATGCGGATGATTTAATAGAAAAATATGATATTCGAAGTGGTAATGGAGCACGTTCTATCACTCGTAGTATGTCTGGTGGTAATCAACAAAAAACGATTGTTGCTCGAGAACTTGAGATTAATCCTGATTTATTAATTGCTGTCCAACCGACTCGTGGATTAGATGTTGGGGCTATTGAATATATTCATAAAATACTTATTCAAGAACGGGATAAAGGAAAAGCTATACTTTTAATTTCTCTTGAGTTAAGTGAAGTTATGACTGTAAGTGATCGTATTTTAGTTATGTATGAAGGTGAAATTGTAGGTCAAGCTGATCCCGCAGTTGTAACTCAACAAGAACTTGGCTTGTTTATGTCAGGTTCTAAGAGAGAGGTTGTCCAATGAAAAAGTATTTGTTAAATGATAATGTTCAGAAAATTCTTGCATCTTTGATGGCTATTCTTATTGGTTTTATCTTTGGATTCGCAATTCTATTATTTGCGACAATGATAAAAGATAAAGCGACATATCCACTTGAAGGTTTTATTACTATTATTACTGGTGGTATGCGTTATAACGGTATAAAAGGCTTAGGTATTATTCTACGTTACACAACACCAGTATTATTAACAGGTTTATCTGTTGGATTTGCGTTTAAGACGGGGTTATTTAACATCGGTGCTGCAGGTCAGTTTGTTATGGGTGCATATGCGGCTGCTTTTATCGCTATTAAATGGACTTTTATTCCTGTTGAGTATTTATGGATTGTAGCTCTATTGGGTTCAATTGTAGTGGGTGGATTCTGGGGAATGATTAGTGGTGTGTTAAAAGCATATCGAAATGTTAATGAAGTTATCTCTTCTATTATGTTGAATTACATAGGCATGATAACAGTGAGTAACCTTGTTTTCTTGATTAAAGATAAATTCAATCCATCGCGTTCACAAATTCCTTTAAGTCAAATTCCTACATTTGGATTAGATTTAATATTTGGAAAAAATACAGTAGATTTTGGTATATTTATCGCTGTGTTTGTCGCGATTGTAATTTATATAGTATTGGAAAAAACCAGTTTTGGATATGAATTAAAGGCTTGTGGCTATAATCGTGAAGCTGCACGTTATGCAGGTATTAATGATAAGAAAGGTATTATCTTGTCCATGACAATTGCTGGTGCATTAGCAGGACTTGGTGGTGCACTTGTATATATATCAAGTATTACTAAAGTGTTTGATCAATCATTGACATTACAAAGGGAAGGTACTGATGGTATTTCTGTTGCGTTATTAGGCTTAAGCAACCCAATTGGTATAATGTTCTCTAGCTTCTTTATAAGTATGCTTAGAAATGCCGGTTCTTCATTATCACGTGCTGGATTTAATGATGAAGTTATTCGTATTATGACTTCTACAATCATCTATGCGAGTGCATTCTCTTTACTTTTCAAAGATAAAATTAAAAAGTTCTTTACTAAGAAGGAGGCGAAATAATGGATACAGTATTATTCTTACTTAAAAATATGATTCCATACATGATACCTTTAACAGTTGTTGCATTAGGTGGTATGTTCTCTGAACGAAGTGGAATTGTAAATATTGCATTAGAAGGGATTATGGTATTTGGTGCTTCAATAGGTATATTCTTTGTTTACTTCTTTGAAGGAACTTTCCCTCCACAGATTATGTTGATTTTAGCATTATTGGTTGCGTTAATTAGTGGTGTTATCTTCTCGCTTTTACATGCATATGCATCTGTAAATCTAAAGGCAAACCAAGTAATAAGTGGTACTGCTTTAAATTTATTTGCGACATCTTTCCATGTATTTATTGCACGTATGGTGACTCCTACTGGTGTAGAAGGTGTTAAGTTCAATAATGTATTTAGAATCGCAACAATTCCTGTCTTATCAGATATTCCATTTATTGGACCGATATTATTCACGAATACATATATAACAACATTTGTTGGTTTAGCTGTACTTGCGATATCGTCTTTTGTTCTTTATAAAACACGCTTTGGTTTACGTTTAAGATCCTGTGGCGAACATCCTCAAGCTGCTGATTCTGTTGGGATTAATGTAAATCGTATGCGATACATAGGTGTTATGATTTCTGGTGCTTTAGCAGGAATGGGTGGTTTAATTCTTGTTGTTCCTAGTACAGTTGAATATACAGGGGTTGTATCAGGTTATGGGTTCTTGGCATTAGCAGTTCTGATTTTTGGTCAATGGAAACCATCTAAGATTATTATGGCTGCCGCATTCTTTGGGTTAATGCAAACCATTTCGAATTCTAGTGGATTAAACTTCTTTATCAATCTTGGAATACATAAATATTTCTATCAAATAATGCCGTATGTTGCGACACTAATCGTATTAACATTTACATCTAAACGATCTGCGGGTCCAAAAGCTGCAGGCGAACCATACGATCCAGGTAAACGATAAACAAGAAGGTCTTAGACCTTCTTGTTTTTTTCAATTAACTCGTTTTTTAAATCAAATAACTTTTGTGATAAGTCGACATAGTATTTATGTGGATTGCGTAAACGTTTCGCTTCAGCCCAAATTGTATTCATTTGTTCTGTACAGTATATCTTTGTTTCTTCGGTTGACTTAGTTTTATAAACTAATGAACCATTTACATAGATTGGTCTTTGAAGTTGTTTGTAAATATAATTAGTTATAACTTTTTTCTTCCAAGGTGAAATTGGATCAAATATTGTATATTCATCGTATGGAATTACTTCATCTGCTAAACAAATTAAATCAGCTATTGCCATATTAGTGTCTTTATCATAGAAACGTATTAATTTCTTAAACCCAGGATTAGTAATCTTCTCAATATTTTCGCTTAGTTTAATTGTAGGAATAATTTCTTCGCCTTTTTCATATGCTACAACTTTATATACTCCACCTAAGACAGGTTGTGAACGTGATGTGATTAAGTTTTCACCAACTCCAAATATATCGATTTGAGCATCTTGTACTAGTAAATCATCAATAATATCTTCATCTAAAGCATTTGATGCAATAATTTTACAATCATATAAGCCATTTTGGTCTAAAGCTAACCTAGCTTTCTTTGATAGATAAGCTAAGTCACCACTATCTAAGCGAATACCTTTTAATCGATATCCATTAGGTATCAAGTAATCATACGCAACGCGTATAGCGTTCACAACACCACTATGTAATGTGTCATACGTATCTACTAACAGTACCGCATTATTAGGTTGAATTTTTACATATTCTAAGAAAGCTTGATATTCATTTTCATGGAGTTGAATAAAACTATGTGCCATTGTTCCAGAAGTGGGTATGTTATATTTTAAACCAGCTAATGTATTTGATGTACCAATACAACCTGCAATATAAGCAGCTCTTGCACCTTCCACAGCCGCATCTATTCCTTGTGCTCTACGAACACCAAACTCAATTACTGATTTATTTTTTGCGGATTCTACAATTCGACGTGCCTTTGTGGTAATCAAAGTAGGGTAATTTACACAAATTAATAATAGAGTTTCTATCAATTGGGTTTGAATCAATGGTCCACGAACTGTAACTAACGGTTCATTTGCGAATACAGGTGTACCTTCTTCAATTGACCATATATCTAATGTTAATTTCATATTTAATAAATAATTCAAAAAATCTTCATCAAATAATTTAGTCGATCTTAGATATTCAATATCTTCATTTGAAAATGAATAATGATTTATTTGTTCGATTAATTGGTTTAATCCATTAAAAATAAGGTATCCACCTTTATCTGGAATTGTTCTAACGAACATATCAAAATATGCAATATCTTCATGTTTCTTTTGTTTAAAATACGTATATGCCATTGTAAATTCGTATAAGTCTGTTATTAAAGGTGAGTTTAAGTAAGCGTCCATTTCTTAATCGTTCCTGTTCTATGGTATGATAATTACTAGTTATTTCATTATAACACGCATGGCTAAATAAGGAGTTTTCAATGTTCAAAATAAATAGTTCTGATAGTTGTTTATCAATTAATACAGATAAGTTTAAAGACTTTATTCTTTCAATTCGCTTTTCATATCCAAATGTTGAACCTAATGTGACAATAAGTAATTTACTGTCTTATATGATTACAGATCGTTCAGAAAAATATCCTAGTAAACAAGATATGTCACTCAAAATGGATGAGCTTTTTGGCTTGAGTTTAAATGCTAAAACAAGTTCTTTTGGAGAAGCACATACATTAGAGGTTAGAATTAAGACGTTAAATGAGAGATATACGGATTACCCTCATTTAAAGGACGCTACAGAGTTTTTATTTTCTTGTATGAATAACCCATTATTGAATGAAACAACGTTTAATGAAGCTAAAATCAACTTAGAAGCGACTTTAAAACGAATTGAAGATAAACCATCATATTTAGGCATCTTAAGAGCATGTGAAGGGATAGGTAAAGGTACAACCTTATCTGTTTTTAGTCAAGGGAATAAAGAAGTATTAGAAAAAATAACATTAGAAGATGTTAAAACATTTCATAAATGGTTAATTGATTCAATTAAACCAACTATCCTTATGATGGGTGATATTAATTCAAAGACTAGATCTTCAATATTAGATGAATTAAAATTCTCTACAAACAGCAATAAAGTAAATTCAATCTATCGATTTGTACCAAAACATAATTTTAGAGCAAATATTAATAAACAATTTGATCAATCAACATTAACTCAACTCTATACTACTAATGTTTTATACGGAGATGAATTATATTTTCCTATGCGTATTATGATTATAATGTTAGGTCAATTACCGAATTCATTGTTATTTCAAGAAGTTAGAGAAAAACGCAGTTTATGTTATTCAATAAGTGCAGGATCATTTAATTTTGATGGTATTATGTCTATCCAAACCGGAATAGAACATAGTAAAAAAGAGATTGTAGAGACACTCATTGAAGAACAAATTATTAAACTTAAAAAGGGAAAATTCTCAAAAAGACTATTAGATATTGCGAAGAAAATGTTTGTAAATGGACTTGATTCAATGGAAGATGATCAAAACGCATATTTAAATTATTTATATCAAAGATCCTATACTGATAAGGATTTTGATTTAAATAAATCAATCAAATTAATAAAGGAAATAAGTAGAGAAGATATAATCCGAGTTGCGAATCAACTTGTATTAGTGTCTGAATATATGATAAGAGGTAAAAACTAATGGAAATAGTACATTTTCCTGAGATAAACGAATCACACTACATCTCAGTTCTTCAGAATGGTTTAAAAGTAATAATCATACAAAAAAAGGATTACAAATCAAGTTCTTGTTTTATGGCATTTCCTTATGGTTCATTAGATATCAAGCAGAAAATTAATCAAGAGATTCATGATTATCCATCTGGTATAGCACATTTCTTAGAACATAAATTGTTTGAAAATAATAATGGTTTAGATATTATGGAAACATTTAGCCATTTATCCGCAAACGTTAATGCGTTTACCTCACATACTGAAACGGTCTATTACTTTAATTCTAGTAAGAAAAATATTAAAAAGCCTTTAAATCTTTTATTGGATTTTGTTCAACAATTATCTATTACTGAACAATCCGTTGAAAAAGAGAAGGGAATTATAATTCAAGAATTAAGAATGTATATGCAAATGCCTGAACAACGATTAATGTTAGAAACTTACCAATCATTGTATGAGAAACATCCAATTCGTTTAGATATTGGTGGCAATGAAGAGTCTGTATCATCAATAACTAAAGAAGTATTAGAACGCTGTTATGCATTGAATTATCATCCTTCAAACGCATTGTTAGTTTGTATCACTCCAACCAATCCACAATTAATCTTAGATTGGATAGTAGAGAATCAAAATGCTAAGAATTTCCAATCAACTCATAATATTGAACGAGTTGTCGAAATAGAAGGTAAGCAGGTATATAGAAAACATTTCGAATTTGAAATGGATATACAATCTTCAAAAATGACATATTCATTTAAAATGAATGATTTATCCAGTGATAGTAAAACGAATTTACTAAGAGAATGGAAATATCGTTTATTTTTAGAACTAATTTTCTCGCCAATGAATCCAAAATATGAAGTATGGATGAATGAAAACAGAATACATGATTATTTTGGATATGATGTAGATTTAAATAATGAGTATGGATTTATCTTGTTCTTTGGAGAAAATGAAGATGAAGTAGATTTTAAAAAATTAGTAATTGAAGGATTAAATACTGATATTACTCATTTCGAAACATATTTTGAATTGTTAAAGAGACGTTATTTCGCTCAGTTATTAAGACAATTTGATGATCAAGATGATTATGCACTTACTCTAATCCGTTCAAAGTTTAACAAACTAGAAATTACGGATTCTATACATGCATTAAAGGAAATTAATTTTATTGATTTATTGTCTGTAAGTAGTGAAATACTATCTCTAGACACAACATTTGTAAAAATGAATAAGAAGTCAAAATAGTTTATTTAGCAAGTATGATATCGTTATACTTGCTTTTTTTTTAATATAATCACCAATAAGTCTATTTTTACTTTAGTATTTTTTTTGCGATAATCCTCACCAAGGAGGAATTCATGTTGAACCAAGTAGTACTCGTAGGGAAAGTAGTCAGATTACCAGAATTAAAAGAAACTAGTAGTGGTGTTAAGTTTGCGGATGTTTTAATTGAAGTTGAGCGTAATTTCAAGAATAGTCAAGGTGAGTACGAGAATGATACGATTCTGTGTACACTTTGGAGAACGGTCGCGGAAAGTACAATTGAACAATGTGAGTTAGGTACGTTATTAGGAATTAAAGGTAGACTTCAATCAAATAGTTTTGAGACTAAGGAAAATGGTCGTTTCTATTATTGTGAGGTTGTTGCTGAAAAAGTATCTTTTCTAACAACTAAGTAAAGCTAAAACGGTGAAAACCGTTTTTTTTGTTATAATAAGTGCAGGGATAAGAAATATGAAACAATATCACGAATTACTACAACATATCTTAAAAAATGGAACTGATAGAATGGATCGAACATCTACAGGGACAATATCAACATTTGGTTATCAAATGCGTTTTGATTTAAATGAAGGATTTCCATTGCTTACTACTAAGAAAGTGCATTTTAAGTCTGTAGCGTATGAATTATTATGGTTTATTACTGGTTCTACTAATATTAGACCACTCGTTTTAAACGATGTACGTATTTGGAATGAATGGCCATATGCAAAATTTATAAAATCTGAAGAATATAATCAAGAAACAATGCAAGAGTTTGTAGAACGTATAAAAACAGATGAAGAGTTTGCACTTAAATATGGTGATTTAGGACCTGTCTATGGCAAACAATGGCGAAATTTTAATGGTGTAGATCAATTAAGCGTATTAATTGAAGGAATCAAAAAGAATCCATTCTCACGTAGACACATTTTAAATGCTTGGAATCCAGCCGAACTTGAAAATATGGCGCTACCACCATGTCACATGATGATGCAGTTCTATGTATCATCTGATAATAAAAAGCTCTCATGTCAGCTTTATCAGCGTTCTGCGGACGTTTTTCTTGGTGTTCCATTCAATATTGCCTCATATGCCTTATTGACACACCTTATTGCACAAGTATGTAATCTAGAAGTTGGTGAGTTTGTCCATACGTTTGGTGATGTTCATATATACAAAGATCACTTGGAACAAGTCAACACTCAATTGCATCGAGATTTTAGAACCCTTCCAAAATTAAAGTTAAATCCTGAAATTAAAAATATCGAAGACTTTAAATATGAAGATATTATCCTTGAAGGATATAGTCCACATCCATTAATTTCCGCAAAGGTAAGTGTATGATTATATTAATTGCGGCACTTGATCCTAAGAACGGTATAGGAATCAATGGAACATTACCTTGGCATATTAAAGAAGATTTAAAATTATTTAAAGAAAGAACTTTAAATCATACAATCGTTATGGGACGAAAAACATTTGAGAGTATTGGAAAGCCATTACCAAAGAGAGTTAATCTTGTGGTAAGTAGAAACGATACATATCAATCTGTTGAAGGGGTTGAAGTGATTAATAATTTTAATAATTTTTTAGTTAAAAATGAAAATACTGAAGAAGCTATTTATATAATTGGAGGAGCTGAAATATATAAACAAGCTTTACCTTATGCACATAAACTAGCATTAAGCTATGTGAAACAAGAATATCCATGTGATACATTTTTCCCGGAGTTCGATATAAGTATGTACAATGAAATAGAAAAATTAGAATTTAATGAATTTACGTTTTTACTATTAGAAAAGAAATAAAAATGAAACACATAGTACTCTTTATTAAGATGTTTATCTATTATCCTTCAATTCTTTTAAGTCCATTACATATTAACCGTAATGATTTTGATTTGAATCAAGTAACCGCGAAAATGTGGTCATCAATTATATTAAAACTAGTTAATGTAAAAACTGATATAAAACATATTAATCACATTCCGTTAGAAGATGGATTCATTTTTCTTGCGGATGAAAGAAATCGTTATGATTCAATTATTTTATTAAGTATATTTCCAATTAATATAAGTTTTATATTAAATAAAACAACTAAGATTCCATTTCTTCAAAACTGGTTTAAACGGATATTAACTCATTATATTGAACCTAATTATGATTTTGTGGACCATGTCGATGATATTGAGAACCTAATGATTAAATCTGGAAATATAATTGTTTATTTAAATCAACTTGAGAAATTAGATTCATTAAAGAGTTTTATTGAATATGCATATCATACAAAAAAGACGTTAATACCTCTAAGTATTAATGGTTCGAGAAATATTATGAAGAAGGGCAAGTATCACAAAGTTCTTGTAGATATTTGTTTACCTCTTCATTATGAAGAATATCAAACTATGTCAAAAGATGATTGTTTAAAAGAAATCAAAGATCGTATTCTTTTAGCTTCAAAATAATTTAGTTCTAATCTTAAGGTTCTATATTTGTTATAATGGACAAGCTATGCAAAATTTCAACGTTACACTCGATAAATTCACTGGACCACTCGATTTAATGCTTCATCTTATCAAAGATAAAAAATTAGATCTTTTTAACTTACAAATTGATGTATTAATTGATCAATATATCAAGTATTTAGATTCTGTAGAAAATAAACTAGATATCGCTACTGAATATCTATATGAATTAGCAGCGCTAATCGAGTATAAATCAAAGAAATGTCTTCCAGTTGATCCAAAACCATTGGAAGTTAATGATTATGAAGAAGATACAAAGGATGCACTCGTACGTAGACTTATAGAATATCAACAGTTTAAAGATATCAGTCAATTGCTTAACGAGAGATTTTTAGAACGACAAAAACAATTTGAAAAACCGATGGAAAAACAATTAATGGATATCGCTGATGACGAGAATATTAAATTTGTACATGCGGATCAAAATGATTTATTAAAAGCGATGCAAAAATGTTTAGTTCGTTTCAATTATGCACATCCAAATCAAGTAAGAATTACGAAAACGGAAATGTCGATTGAAGATAGAAGTGATCAATTAGTGATTATGATTTCGACTCTAAAAGAACCTTTTAGTTTTGAAGATATGATTCAAGATGTGCAAGATCGATCATTATTGATTGTATCGTTTCTAGCAATATTAGAACTTAATCGAAGAGATGTTATTGAATTCTGGGTAGAAAATTCTGAAATATATTTTAAGAGGGGGAAGACATATGGATTTAACGCTTAAAGCAATTATTGAAGGAATTATTTTTGTGTTTGGAGAAGAAGGGGTTAGTTTAAAACAACTATCAGATGCTATATCGATTGAAGAAGAACATATAAAAGGTTTATTGGATGAGATGGTACTTGAATATCGTGACGAACACCATGGATTTGAGTTAGTTTGCGCTAATGACTTATATAAATTTATTTCAAAAGCGGATATTCATGAATTTGTTCAACGTATTATAAGTTTAACGAAATCTCGTCAATTATCACAGTCTGCGTTAGAAACGCTTGCTATAATTGCGTATAAACAACCTATTACACGAACAGAGATCGAAGAAATTCGTGGTGTTGGTTGTGATATGATGCTTAAAAAATTACAAGCACAAGATTTGATTAGAGATGTAGGTAGATCAGAAACTGCTGGAAGACCTATATTATATGAAGTTACAGAAGAATTTTTGGATTTATTTAAATTGATGAGTTTAAATGAATTACCAAATCTTCCAACGTATCAAGAGGAAAGTAGCGAAAATCAGCTATTTGAGTAAAAAAATGGAACGTTTACAGAAAGTATTAGCAAAAGCAGGTATCACATCGCGACGTAAAGCTGAAGATTTAATTCTTGCAGGACGTGTATCTGTAGATGATGAAATAATTACTACACTTGGTTTTGTAGTTCAAGATGGAAGTGTCGTCAAGTTCGATGGTAAAAAAGTAGAAGGCGAAAATAAGGTCTACTATCTTTTACATAAACCGAGAAGAGTAATTTGTTCTTTAAAAGATGAACGTGATCGTAAAACTGTAATTGATTTGATTGATAGTAATGAACGTGTTTTCCCTGTAGGAAGACTTGATTATGATACGAGTGGAGTTCTGTTGTTGACTAATGATGGTGATTTTGCGAACGAAATGACACATCCTCGCTATCATTTACCTAAAACATATGAAGTGAAAATAGATGGTATCTTATCTTCTCAAGAAATTAAACTGCTTGAAAGTGGTATAAAAATTGATGATGATACTGTAACATTACCTGCTAAGTTAAAAGTAATTAATAAAAGCTTAGCAAAGAAAACGACTGATTTTGAGCTAATTATTCAAGAAGGTAAAAATCGTCAAATTAAACGTATGATGGAAGCTTTAGGTTACACTGTAATCAGATTACATCGAAGTAAAATGGCTTTTATTGAATGTAAAGATCTAAATCCTGGAGAATATCGAAGTTTAAAACCTGCTGAAATAGCACAACTTAAAGAATTCGCTAATAGTGGAGTGATAAAATAATGCAACAATTCTTTGTTTTGGAACCGATTGAACAAAATAAGGAAATAAAATTAAATGGAGACATTGCTTACCAATGTATCCATGTTTTACGTTATCAAAATGGTAAACAAATAAAATGTGTTGATTTAAATGGAAATGTTGGGGTATGTTCTATTCGTATTGAAAACGAAGATGTTTTTGCGTTTGTTAATGAAATCATTGAAAATGATTCAGAGATGCAAATAAAAGTAACTTTGATTCAAGCTTTGATACGCAAAGAACGTTGGGAATTTTTACTTCAAAAGGCAACCGAATTAGGTGTATATCGAATAATTCCAATTGAGCTTAAACGAAATGTTGTTAAATGGGAAAAGAATGAATCAAAAAATAAAATGGAACGTTATCAGAAGATTATGCAAGAAGCTGCAGAACAATCGAGACGTACATTTGTCCCAAAACTTGAACCAATAATAAAATTAAGTGAGATTAATCAATATAAATCAGAAATTAATCTAGTTGCTTATGAGAATGAGAAAGACAGACCACTGCGAGATTATATAAAGCCTAATCAATCTGTCACTATCATATGTGGACCTGAAGGTGGATTTGATGATAGAGAAGTTGAATACTTAATTAAGAATGGATTTGTTTCAGTAAGTTTAGGTAAACGAATTTTACGAGCTGAAACTGCTGGTTTATATATCTTGAGTGGTATTGATTTTATGTTTGAGGGAAATAACAATGATTAATGAAATTTTACTAAAAGGAAATAAAATTGATATTTATTCTAATAAAGCAACAAAAGATATCATTGATCTAATTAAATCGAAATTTAATCGATATAAAATTGAACGAAAATTAAAAACAGAACTAGATTTTTTTATTGGTTTAATCGAACTTGAAAGTTTAAAGAACAAAGAATCCTTTGAAAAGTGTTTTGAAGACGCAAGAACTGAATTATTTGATTATTGGGATAATTTATCGTATCAAGAAAGAAATAGACTTGTATTATTACAAACTAATGTATTAAAAAACGATAGTCATTTCTTTAAATTTAACAACAAACCAATATGGATCGCATTCTTTGATGAGTTACTTAACTCACTCTATAACAATGAAATTGCGATATTAGAATTACCTCAATATTTCAAACTTTATCGACAATTTTCAGATCGAATGATTTCAGTTAAAGAATATGGATTATGTCCTTTTATAAATGAGTTTATACCAATCGTAAATCTTTTGAATAATGATAACTCCATTGTGTTCTATTATCATTTAACTAAGAGTCTCTATTACTTAAATAATGATTTCAAATTAGTAAGATATCCTTTATCAAAAGAATTATGTCAAGTTCAACCATTAAAAGATGATCTAAAAGTCATTGCGAATAGTATATTGACTCAAGATGAATCAATTATTATCGATTCATTGATAAACTCTTTGTTAATCAATGATAAAGTTAAAAAACAGCTTCAAAAATATAAACAAAAAGTTGAGAAAAATAAGAAATGAAAACATTTCAGATTCAAACCCTTGGCTGCAAAGTGAATGCATATGAATCTGAGTTTTATCGTCAATCATTATTGAATGCTGGTTATTTAGAAGGTTTACCAAAAGAATCAACGGATATCGTTGTTATTAATACATGTACTGTAACTAATACTGCAAGTCATAAGAGTAGACAAAAAATTGCACACGCAAAACGTGTAAATCCTGAGGCTTTTATAGTAGTTGTAGGATGTTATGTTCAAACTCATCATGATTATCTAAAGGAACATTTTGATATAGATTTACTAATTGGTACTAAGGATAAAGACCACTTCTTAGAATTAATCGAGTCAAAGCAGAATCATGAAATGTTTGATTATCCAAAATCATTTGAAGCTTTACCAATTAAAACATTTAAACACCATAAACGCGCATATATAAAGATCCAAGATGGCTGTAATCAATTCTGTACTTATTGTATTATTCCATATGCTCGAGGAAGAGAACGATCTCTAAATCAAGAAGAAATTATTAATCAGATAAATTCATTTGTAAACCATAATGAAATTACACTGACTGGTATTCACAGTGGTAGATATGGTTTAGATTTTAATAGTTCACTTTACGACTTATTAGTAAAAATTATAAAAGAAACTTCAATGAGTCGAATTCGTTTATCATCAATAGAAATAACTGAAGTATCAGATGAAATTATACAAATAATTAAAAATGAATCACGTTTTGCAAAACATTTACACATTCCTGTACAATCCGCAAATGATTCTGTTTTAAAATCTATGAATCGTCCATACAATATAAATGATTACATTAATAGAATTAAACAAATTCGTTCTGAAATTCCAGATATTTGTATAAGTACTGATTTAATTGTTGGATTTCCAAATGAATCTGATAAAATGTTTGAGGATTCATTAGATAAACTAAATGAATGTGCATTTTCGTTTATGCATGTATTTCCATACTCAAAACGAGAAATGACTGTTGCCGCACAAATGGATGATCAAGTATCTAACGAAGTTAAGAAGGATAGAGTACATCGTGCTCAAAGATTATCAGATATTAATAATAGAATAGTGCTTAATCAATGGATAAATAGAAAAATAGATGTATTATGTGAGAATAAACAGGGTGAATTTGTATTTGGATATTCAAGTCAATATTTACCAGTTCTTGTGAAAAGTGATTCTGATTTGATAAATAAAATTATTCGTTGTAAAGTAATAGGCGTAAAAGATGAATATTTAATTGCGGAAAGAGAAGATTAATATGAAGCTAAATCGATTATTTAAAGATGCAACTCCATTGGATATTAAAGAATTTATGACTGATTCACGAGTTGAACTTAAGAAGTCTCTTTTCTTTTGTTTGAAAGGTATGGTTCATGATGGACATACTTTTGTCAATCAAGCTATAAAAAATGGTGCTGTTGCGATTGTATATAGTGATGATATTGAGTTTGTGGAAGGTATTGAATACATTAAAGTTGAAAATGTTGTTCAAGAATTAAATCGAGTTGCGGCAATTTTCTTTCAAAACCCAAGTCAGAAACTTAATTTAATTGGAGTTACAGGTACAAATGGTAAAAGTACTATCGCAAAAACAATAAAAGAACTATATAGTTTGTGGTCTCCATGTGGTTATAGTGGAACTATCTCAATTGAATATGGTCCAAATAAAGAGAAACCAGATTTTACAACAGATGAGACAGTCCCATTATTAAAAATGCTAAATCGCATGATTAAAGCGAATATGAAAGCGGCAGCTCTTGAAATATCAAGTCAAGGATTAGATCAACATAGAGTTGATGCTTTAAACTTTGATATTGCAATTTTTACGAATTTGACACATGATCATTTAGATTATCACGGCAATCTAGAAAGCTATTTTCAAGCAAAAAAGAGATTATTTACATTAATAAAACCAAAAGGTTGTTCAATAATAAATATTGATGATGCTTATGGTGCACGATTATTTAATGAAATTGAAACACGAAAATACAGTTATAGTATTCATGAAACAGCTGATTATCAAGCTAAAGATATTGAATTAAGTGCTTTATCAACAAAATTTACATTAATTGTTCAAGATGTTGAATATCAATTAGAAACAAACTTTGTTTCAGAATTTAATTTATCAAATCTTTTAGCTGTTATAGCATCTTTACATCAATCCGGATTTACGATAGAACAAATCGCATCACAGTTAACTCATCTTCCACAAGTAGATGGTAGAATGGAAGTAATTCAAGAAGGTCAAAGTTTTAATGTGATAGTTGATTATGCTCATACGCCGGATGGATTTGAAAAGATATACCAATTTGCAGATTCCATCACGCCGCAAAATAATAAAATTATAAGTGTTTTTGGTTCCGCAGGTAAAAGAGATAGTAAAAAACGACCAATTTTAGGAAGTATCAGTGACAAATATTGTCAAATGATTATTTTGACAGAAGAAGATCCAAGAAACGAATCTGCATTACAAATAGCACAAGAAATCTCAAATGGAATTAAGCAAAATAACTTTATAATTGTATTAGATCGTTATGATGCAATATTACAAGCACTTGAGTTAGCAAATAAAAATGATACTGTATTAATATTAGCTAAAGGTAATGAGAGATATATTACTCGCCAATTTGGTAAAGAATATTGGATGGGTGATGATGCGGCAACAAAAGATATTCTTAAGAAATATATTGTTCAAAAGGAGGAACAAATATGACATACAATCAATACATAGATCATACTTTACTAAAGGCAAATGCTACACAAGAGGAATTACTAAAACTCTGTGATGAAGCTAAAGTATATTCATTCGCGTCTGTTTGTATTAATCCATTTTGGGTTCCATTATGTAAAGAAGCCCTAAAAGATTCTGAAGTAAAAGTATGTACGGTTATTGGCTTTCCATTAGGTGCGACTTCGACTGAGAGTAAAGCGTTTGAAACTTCATTTGCATTATCTCAAGGTGCTGAAGAATTTGACATGGTTATTAATATAGGGGCTCTAAAAGATCGACAAGATGAAGTAGTATTAAACGATATTAAAGCGGTTGTACAAGCTGCTCAAGGGAAAGTAGTTAAAGTAATTATTGAAACATGTTTGTTAACTGAAGAAGAGAAAATCCGTGCTTGTGAACTATGTGTTATTGCGAAAGCTCATTTCGTAAAAACTTCAACAGGTTTCTCAACTGCAGGAGCAACTCTTGAAGATGTTAAATTAATGAAAGATACTGTTAAAGGACATTGTAAAGTTAAAGCAGCTGGCGGAGTGAAGTCATCTGAAGATTTAAGAAAGATGATAGAAGCTGGGGCAGATCGAATTGGAACATCAAGTGGTGTTAAGTTAATTCAAGGATTAGAGTCTAATTCATCATATTAACTTGCATTTTATGCGTATACTGTTTATAATTACAACGGTAACTTTAGAGAGGAGGGGAGAGAATGCCAAGAGTCGTTATAAAAGAGAATGAAGGTTTAGATGAAGCGTTACGTAGGTTTAAACGCCAAGTATCGCGCAATGGTACCCTCGCTGAAGCACGTAAAAGAGAATATTACGTTAAACCTGGAGTTAAACGTAAATTAAAACAAGAAGCTGCAAGAAAAGCACGCCGTTCAAAATAGAAGCGAAAGCTTCTTTTTGTTTACATTTGCTTGAACATAGATAAAATTGAATTAGAGGTAAACAATGACACAGAATTATAAATTTGAAATTGAAGCACTTACTTTAGAAGAAACACAATTACTCCATGGTTTACAAGATCAGAATTTAAAATTGTTAAAACAAGCTTTTAATCAAGAATTTATACTTAGGGATAATATATTACAAGTAAATACACATGATGCTAAACAAGCACAACTAATTTTAGATAGCATAAATGCTTTTATTCGTCATATTAAACAAAATCAATCATTGGATGAAAGAGATGTTATCTATTTATCGCAATGTGTTATTGAGAATGCTCAGGAACAATTCTTTAAGGTTTCAAATCAATTAATTGGTCGAACAGTAAGTGGAAAGCCAATCTATGCAAAAACATTAGGTCAAAGTCGATTTATTGATGCATTAAAAGATTATGAATGTGTTATAGCTTCTGGACCTGCAGGTACAGGAAAAACATATTTATCGGTTGTATATGCTGTATCTTTACTTAAAAAAGCTGAAATTAAGAAAATAATACTTACAAGACCTGTAGTCGAAGCAGGAGAGAATCTGGGTTTTTTACCAGGTGACTTGAAAGAAAAAATCGATCCATATCTAAGACCATTGTATGATGCATTAAATGATGTATTAGGGATTGAGACTGTAGATAAAATGATTGAAAAAGGTGTAATAGAGATTGCTCCATTAGCTTATATGCGTGGTAGAACGTTTGATGATTCATATGTTATTCTTGATGAAGCGCAAAATACAACTAAAACGCAAATGTTGATGTTTCTTACGCGAATGGGATTTCATACACGACTAGTTGTTACAGGAGATGTTACACAAATAGATTTAAGACAGAGTTCAGGACTTACTCATGCTAAGAAAGTATTGAAAGATATTCCTGAAATAAAGTTTATTGAATTAAATAGAATGGATATCGTAAGACATCCATTAGTTCAAAAAATTATTGAATCATATGAAAAGGATGAAAAAAATGGCTAAAGTACTATTTGTAGATGATGAAGTTAATATTCGTAAATTAGTCAGTTATGATCTGAAACATGCTGGATATGATTTTGATGTTTGTGAAAATGGACAAGAAGCATTGGATTTGATTCATCAAAATACATATGATGTTTGTATTATTGATTGGATGATGCCAAAGCTAAGTGGTATTGAATTAGTAAAAAAGATTCGACAAGAATCTTATGATGCGATTTTATTCATGTTAACTGCAAAAGATGAAGAAGAGGATATTGTTGAAGCTTTTGAGGCGGGGGTTGATGATTATATGCGGAAACCTTTCTCTTCAAGAGAATTAATACTTAGAATTAATGCGCACTTGAAAAGATTGAAACATGAACATTCACAAAGCAGAAATATTGGTGATTGTTTAATTGATCTAAACAAACGAACTTGTACGATAAATGGCGAACCAATATTCTTAACAAAAGTAGAATTTGATTTATTCATATACTTTATCGATAATAAAAATAAAGTTCTTTCTAGAGATGATATTTTAAATGAATTATGGAATTTTGATTACGATGGGGATACTAGAATAGTAGATGTACATGTATTTAAACTTAAAACGAAAGTAAAATCTAAATCATTTGATTTCAAGTCTATTCGTGGTGTTGGCTATAGTCTAGAGGTTCATAATGAGCATTAAATTCTATTTAAAAATCATATTTGGATTTATACTTTTACTGATAAACGAAAATATTCAATTTGTCGATAAAAACATCTTAATTATTCTTGTTTTTTTCACGATTTTGTACTTATTTTTTGATGAAGTTAATGTAAAAAAGATTAAATCCGAGAGATTATTATATGAATATCAAGAACAAATGTTTCAAATTAATAAACAATCAAACCTTCGTTACAAGCAATTAGAAACAATTATTTCTAATATAAATTTCCCGTTAGCGCTATTAGATAATAAAGCATCTTTCCTATTAACCAATGACAGTTTCTTGCGTATGAATGAAATAAATTCTATTTCCATCTTGAAAGATGATAGTCCTTTGAATAATGATATTAAAGCATTTATGCGTGAATCATATTTAAAAGAAAGTAATCTTCAAAGAAGTTTAAGTATCAATAGTCAGGATTATAATGCTTTATCAATAACGATTTATGAAAATAATCGTTTTGTTGGGACACTGTATATTTTTCAAAATATTACGAATATTCTTGAACGTGAACGAATTCAAAAACGTTTTATTGCGGACGCATCACATGAATTAAAGACTCCTATTTCAGCGATTAAAGGGATGATAGAGATCTTAAATAGACCTGACTTCAATGATAATGATACATTGATTGATTTCCATAAACAGATTGAAATAGAATCAAAACGTATGGAAAACATTATTAATGACATGTTAAATTTATCTCGTTATTCCTCAAAAAATGTTTTACTTGATTTAAGTACATTTAATTTACATGAATTAGTAAATGAGGTTAATCGAAGTTATAGTACTTTAATTAAAGAAAAGAAAATGAGTTTTGTGAATGAAGTGAATCCAAGTCTTTATATATATGCAGATAAGGATAAATTTTTCCATATAATCTCTAACTTAATCAGTAATGCGATTAAATCAAGTGATAAAGGTGAAATAAAATTATATAGTAACTTATCAAATAGTAAATTTGAGTTATTTATCAAAGATGAAGGTATTGGAATTCATCAAGATGAAATTCCTTACATATTTGATCGTTATTATAGAGTTGATGAATCAAGATCACGACAAACAGGTGGTAGTGGTTTAGGATTAGCAATTGTAAAAGCATATGTTCAAGCGCATAAAGGTCAAATAGAAGTTATTAGTAATCTGAATGTAGGTTCAACTTTTGTATTAACTTTTCCGAATTCGATTGTTAAGAATAATTAACGAATCATTAACACGACATAAACTAACTGATTTAATAAATTTCATATACTATGCTTAGGATTTATCCTAGGAGGAAATATGAAATTTTTTCGATTAATAGTAGTTGGATTAATTTTAAGTTTAGGATTAGTTGGTTGTGCTGCAGAAGCGCCAGTTGAAGAAAATAAATTAGAAGGGACAATATCAATTGATGGTTCATCAACTGTATTCCCTATAACAGAATTAGTTGCGGAAGAGTTTAATATGGTTAATCCAGATGTTAGATTGACAGTTGGTTTCTCAGGTACAGGTGGTGGTTTTACTAAATTTGCGGCAAATGAAATTGAAATTTCAGGTGCTTCAAGACCGATCAAAACAGCAGAAGCAGAAGCGACTACAGCAGCTGGAATTGAATATTTAGAATTAATGGTTGCATATGATGGTTTATCAGTTGTAGTTTCTACTGAAAATACTTGGGTTGATTACTTAACAATTGAAGAATTAAATATGATTTGGGGTGCTGAAGCTACAGCTACTAAATGGAGCGATATTCGTGCAGGTTTCCCTGATACAGAAATCAAATTATATTCTCCAGGTCATGATTCAGGTACATTTGATTACTTTACAGAAGCTGTAAATGGTAAGGGTGGAGTCATTCGTCAAGATTCAGAAACAGTAAAGATATTCTTTAGTGAAGACGATAATGCATTGGTAACAGGTGTTGCTGGTGATGCTGGATCAATTGGTTACTTTGGGTTTGCTTATTATGAAGAAAATGCAGATAAATTAAAAGTTGTACCAGTTCAAAAAGAAGCGGTAGCTGTTACACCAACATATGATTCAATTATGGATGGTTCATACCCATTATCAAGACCTTTATTCATCTATGCTAATGTCGCAGAACTTGAACGTCCAGAAGTATTAGCTTTCGTTGAGTTCTATCTTGAAAATGCTGGTGAATTGGCTGCAGAAGTTGGTTATGTCTCATTACCAGATGAATTGTATACAGAAGCATTAGCTAAATTAAAATAAGTAATTAAAACTACATTGCTGAACGACGCCAACACATATGGCGTCTTTGGCATTGTTAAGGAGATAGAATGACTAAAAAGAGATATATTCTTCAAGAGAAAATTATAGAAATCATACTTATTTTGTTTGCGTCAATATCAATTCTAACAACAATTGGTATCGTTTTTAGTTTATTGTTAGAAACATTAGTATTCTTTTCTGAGGTTTCTATTTTTGAATTCTTTACATCAATAAGATGGGCACCAGTTTTTGATCCTCCATCATTTGGTGTATTGCCTTTAATCACAGGAACACTTTTAATTGCTATTCTATCAAGTTTCGTATCATTACCATTAGGGTTAGGAAGTGCTATTTATTTAAGTGAATTTGCTAGTTCAAGAGTAAGAAAAATAATAAAACCTATTATTGAACTTCTAGCTGGAATACCATCAATTGTCTATGGTTTCTTTGCATTAACGTTTATAACACCTTTAATTCGTACATTCCTTCCTAATACAGATATTTTTAATGCATTAAGTGCAAGTATTGCTGTTGGAATAATGACTCTACCAATGGTAGCTAGTTTGAGTGAAGACGCTATGATGGCAGTACCAAACTCAATTCGACAAGGTGCATATGCTTTGGGTTCAACAAAATTAGAAGTTGCAATACATGTAATTGTACCAGCAGCATTTTCAGGAATTGCTTCCTCATTTGTATTGGCTATCTCTCGTGCTATTGGAGAAACAATGATTGTTGCAATAGCTGCAGGACAAACACCATCTATGTCATTAAATCCACTTGGTAGTATTCAGACTATGACTGGGTTTATGGTTAATATGGCATTAGGTGATATTCAACAAGGTTCAATCGAATTTAAAACTGTTTTCGCAGTTGGTGCTGTTTTATTCTTAATAACATTACTTATGAATATTTTTGCGAAATATGTAATTGCTAAGAATAGGGAGGTCTACTAATGAATAACTACAAGAAAAAACTTAAACGTAGACATCTTATCAATAATATTTTCAAATATTTTCTTATATTAATAATATTTAGTTCAATCCTTATTTTAAGTACCTTATTAATTGATATCTTCTTAAAAGGGTATAAGACATTAACATGGGAGTTTATTACGAGTATGCCTTCAGGAAGAGCTAGTAGGGCAGGTATTCTACCAGCATTAGTTGGAAGTTTAGGTGTAATTGGATTAACTGCTCTAATTGCAATTCCAGTTGGTGTAGGAACTGCTATATATTTAGAAGAATATGCAGATAAAAAATCGAAATTCTTTAAAATACTTCAACTAAATATCTCGAACCTTGCCGGAGTTCCTGCAATTGTATATGGGATACTTGGTTTAGCGGTATTTTCTCAATTACTCAAATTTGGACCAAGTTTAATTGTTGGAGCATTTACGTTAAGTTTACTAATACTTCCAGTAATTATTGTTTCTTCATCAGAAGCAATTAAAGCGGTTCCAAATTCGATTCGTGAAGGATCGTATGCATTAGGTGTAACACGTTGGAAAACTATTACAGGAGTGATATTACCAATGTCATTACCTGGTATTATGACTGGATCAATTCTTGCTTTATCAAGAGCAATGGGTGAAGCTGCACCATTAATTATGGTTGGAGCTGTAGGATTTGTTACATTCTTACCTCAGAATTTATTAGATCGATATTCAGCATTGCCTCTTATTGTATTTAATTGGACTTCGAGACCTCAAGCTGCGTTTGCTGAAATTGCCGCATCTGGTATTTTAGTTATGTTAATACTCTTATTACTTACAAATCTTACCGCTATTATTATTCGTAATAAAACACAATCTCGTGTAGATTAGGAGCATAAAATGACTGTAAAAGTAAAAGTTGAAAATTTAAATTTCTATTATGGAGATTTTCAAGCATTAAAAAATATTAATATTGAAATCCATGAGAATAAGATTACTGCATTAATCGGTCCTTCAGGATGTGGGAAATCTACATTCATTAAAACAATAGATCGTATGTATGATTTAATCGAAGGTACTAAAGCAGATGGGCACATATTTTTTGATAACATGGATTTAGTAAAAAAAGACGTTGATGTTGTCGAACTACGTAAACGGATCGGTATGGTTTTTCAAAAACCGAATCCATTTCCTAAATCAATCAGTGAGAATGTTTTATACGCTGTAAAACGACATGGTGATGCGGCTAAAATTGATTATAAAGATATAGTTGAAACATCATTAAGAAAAGCTTCACTTTGGGACGAAGTTAAAAGCAAACTGAATCAATCTGCATTTTCGTTATCTGGAGGGCAACAACAAAGGTTATGTATTGCAAGAACATTAGCAACAAAACCGGAAGTTATTTTAATGGATGAGCCTACCTCAGCTCTAGATCCAATTGCTACATCAAAAATAGAAGAGCTTCTGCAAGAATTAAAAAAAGAATATACTGTAATTATCGTGACACACTCAATGCAACAAGCAGCGAGAATATCTGATTATACAGGATTTTTCCTTAATGGTGAATTAGTTGAGTTTGGGAATACAAAAGATATGTTTACTAATCCAAGAGATAAAAGAACAGAAGATTACATAACAGGAAGGTACGGTTAAGATATGGTAAAAATAACGACAGAATTGGAAATGTTTGAAGAATTAATCTTTTTAATGAGTGAAAAAGTCAGAAAAATGCATGTTTGGACAATGGATATAATTAAGACTGGTGATAAAGAAAAAGCATTAGCAATTATTGAATTAGATGAATATGTAAATAATGATGAAGAAATGATAAATCGTAAAGCATTGGAAGTTTTAGCATTATTAGCTCCACTTGCATCAGATTTAAGAAAAGTTGTAGTTGGGATTAAAATTGCGACTGATTTAGAACGTATTGGAGATTATGCCAAGAGTGTTGCTCGTTATGTAATTAAAAACGATAAGATAGTTGAAGAGTATTTACCATACGTAGAGACGATTAATTACAGTTTTATACGTTTCTATGACGCAACGATGGAAGCGTATAAACTTAAAGATGTTAAATCTGCTTTAGAATTATCAAAGCTTGACGAAGAAATAGATGTTACTATCTCAAAGCTATACAATCATATTGAAAAAAATAATATTGAGCATAAAGAATTAGCTAATTTAGTTCCTTTTGTAAGTATGTTACGAAATTTCGAAAGGGCAGGAGATCATACAAAGAATATTCTTGAACATTTAATTTATGAAGTCACAAACCAAAGATATGATTTCGGATAAAGAGCAATAAGCTCTTTTTCTTACTTTAATGTTTTAAGTTAATTCAAATAAAAGACTATGGTATAATTAAACCGTTATGATGAACTATGAATTTATAAACCAAAGCCATGAATTATCATGGAAAAATTATAGGAAATTTGTTAATCAAATTACTTCAAGAGTTGAAACTGTACTTAAATTAGATAAGCATTATGATTTTTCAATTATTTTAGTTGAACCTGAAACAATTCAATCAATTAATTCTGAATATCGGAATATTGATAAAGTTACTGATGTAATTAGTTTTGCGTCATTAGATGACGATAGTTTTGTGTCTCCTGAATCTTCAATTGAATTAGGAGATATATTTGTGAATGTTAAAGCGATTCGTGAACAAGCAAGTGATTATGGACATAGTTTAAAACGTGAATTTTGTTTTCTTATAACACATGGTATTTTGCATCTTTTAGGTTATGATCATATGTCAGCTGAAGAAGAGGTCAAAATGATTCGTTTACAAGAGGAAATTTTGGATGAAATCGCAAAACGGTAATCCATTTCAAAAGTTGTATTTTAAATTTCGTGTTGCGTTTTATGGCCTAATTGAAGGCTTAAAGTCTGATTTTAGTATTCAATTACAGTTTTTCTTTGCGTTGTGTGCAATTATTGTCGCGTTTATTTTTAATTTTACATATATTGAGTGGTCGATATGGTTAATTTGTATTTCACTCGTAATTGCATTAGAATACTTAAACAGTTCATTTGAAAACATGATGGATCGATTAGATCCGAGTTATCATGTTCTTACCAAGAAAGCTAAAGACTTAGGTGCTGCAGCTGTACTTATATCTGCATTGTTTAGTTTAATTATTGGGTTTATATTTGTGTGTCAACACCTATAGGAGGAATTATGAATAAAGATGAAGTACTAAAACTAGCATTTAAGGCAATGGGGAATGCATATGCACCTTATTCAAATTATCATGTTGGTTCATGTGTAGTCACAAAGGATGGTAAAACATTCTTAGGTGCAAATATAGAAAATGCATCATTTGGAGCGACTAATTGCGGTGAAAGAAGCGCAATATTCGCGGCATATTCAAATGGATATCGTAAAGAGGATATCGAATCTATCGCAATTGTTACAGATGGACATAGAATTGGTGCTCCTTGTGGTATTTGTCGACAAGTACTTTCCGAGTTACTTGAAGATACAACACCTATTTATTTATCAAATGGAGTCGATACTGTTGAAAAAACGATTGATGACTTATTACCTATGAGATTTACACAAGAGGATGTTATATGAGTTTTAAAGCTGGATTTGTAGCACTAATTGGCCGTCCTAATGCTGGTAAAAGTACTTTATTAAATCAAATTTTGAATCATAAAGTTGCGATTGTTTCGAATAAAGCTCAAACAACTCGCAATATGATTCGTGGAATAAAAACTACAACTGATTATCAGATTGTATTTATTGATACGCCTGGAATTCATAAACCTCAACACGAATTAGGTAGACAATTAAACCGTTTAGCATTTTCTGCGTTGGAAGGTGTAGATGCGATTTATTATTTGCTTGATGCGACAAAACCTTTTGGAAAAGGTGATCAATTTGTATTAGATTTATGTTTAAAACAAAATTTACCAATTCTCTTAATTCTTAATAAAATTGATTTAATACCTAAGAAACAATTAATGGAGCTTCTATTACAATTTTCCGCAATGGAAATATTTAAAGAAGTAATTCCAGTAAGTGCGAAAAATAATGATAATATTGAACGATTGTTAGAAGTAACAAGTAACTTTATTCCTGAACAAGAGAAGTTCTTTAGTGATGATAGTATGGTTGATTTTCCTGAATATTTCTATATAACTGAAATTATTCGTGAACATGTATTACATTTAACAAATCAAGAAGTTCCACATTCAGTCGCAGTTACGTTAGATAATTTTAAAGAAGACAAAAAATCTATTTTTATTCAAGCAAGTTTAATTGCGGATAGAGATTCTCAGAAAGGAATTCTTATCGGTAAACAAGGTACAATGCTTAAAGAAATTGGACAAAATGCACGTTTAGAATTAGAAAAACGATTTAATAAACCTGTTTATCTAGATTTAATGGTAAAAGTAGATAAAAATTGGCGTAATATTCAAAAACGTTTAAATACGTATAACAATTGGGAATTAGATGAATGATGTTACTAAAGTAATCGTATTAAATCAAATGGATTATAAAGAAAATGATGCCTTAATTAAGGTATTTTCTTATGATTTTGGATTAATGACATTTCATGCTAAAGGTATTCGAAAAATAAATAGTAAAAATCGTAGTATATGTATGCCTTATTCAATTAGTGAGTTTATGTTTAATTATCATGAGAATAATCAAATTCAATCATTACTTCAAGGGCAAATTATACAAAATCACTATAAAATACACGAAGATCTTCAAAAAAGTGGAGCCGCGTCTTTATGCGTTGAATTAATTGAGAATCTTATCCATGATGAAAATGATCTTGATGTTTTACATGAACATTATGATTTTACTAAATTCATTCTTGATCAAATTGAAAGTAAGACCCGTTTAAATGCTATTATGGCGTTTATGCTTACTTCTTATATGAATTACTATGGGATATCACCACATGTAGATTCTTGTGTGTTATGTGATTCAACTAAGATTAATAGTATATCAATCGAAGAGGGTGGTTTAATTTGTAGTGATTGTCAAATGGAATTACATTCACCGATTTATCAAGTTGAATTCCTTAAAGAATTTAGATTGAGTCAAAAAATAAATCAAGAAAATTTTGAGAATTATCTTGCTTATAAAGATGTAAGCCATGATTTAATTCTTCTTTTAGTAAAATTCCTTGAATATCACACTGGTATCACTCTAAAGTCTTGGGAATTTATTCGTAAATGGTCTATAATAATGTAGTTAATAGGAGATAAATATGGATATTAAATTTGAAACAATAGTAAATCATGCTAAAAATAGTGGTTTTGTATTTCAGGGATCTGAAATATATGGTGGGTTAGCAAATACTTGGGATTTTGGCCCTTTAGGTGTTTTATTAAAAGAAAATATTAAAAATGCATGGCGTTTAAAATTTATTCAGGAAAGTCCATATAACGTAGAAATACAATCTGCGATTTTAATGAACCCAAAAGTTTGGCAAGCAAGTGGGCATTTAGCGACTTTCAGTGATCCTCTAATGGATTGCAAAAAATGTAAAACTCGTCATAGAGCGGATAAATTAATCGACGAAGTATCAAAAGGTAGTGTAAATGCATCTACAATGAAGAACGAAGAAATGCAAAATTATATAAAAGAACATCATATTGCATGTCCTAATTGTGGTGCTGAAGACTTTACTGATATTCGTCAATTTAACCTTATGTTTAAAACATTCCAAGGTGTTGTAGAAGATTCCAAGAATACAATTTATTTACGTCCTGAAACAGCTCAAGGTATGTTTGTTAACTTTAAGAATGTTCAACGAACTAGTCGTAAAAAAGTTCCGTTTGGGATTGGTCAAATTGGTAAATCATTTAGAAATGAAATTACTCCAGGTAATTTTATATTTAGAACTCGTGAATTTGAACAAATGGAAATGGAATTCTTCTGTCAACCTGGTGAAGATTTGAAATGGTATGCATATTGGAAAGAATTCTGTATGAATTGGTTAACCAATCTTAATGTCAAACCTGAAAATTTACGTTTACGTGAACATGATCTTGAAGAACTTTCACACTATTCAAAAGGTACTGCAGATGTTGAATATAAGTTTCCATGGGGATTTGATGAAATCTGGGGTATTGCAGATCGAACTGATTTTGACTTAAAACAACATCAAATTCATTCTGGATCAAATATGGAGTATTTAGATCCAACAACTAATGAGAAATACATTCCATTTTGTGTTGAACCAGCAGTTGGTGTTGAACGTTTATTCTTAACATTCTTGACTGATAGTTATGAAGAGCAAGAATTAGAAAAAGATACACGTGTGGTACTACACTTACATCCTTACTTAGCACCTTATAAAGCTTGTATTATGCCATTAAGCAAACAACTTTCTGGTAAAGCTGATGAAATATTTAGTGATTTATCAAAATCATTTATGATTGAATATGATGAAGCTGGTAGTATTGGTAAACGTTACAGAAGACAAGATGCGATTGGTACACCTTTCTGCATAACAGTTGATTTTGATACTGCAAATGATAATATGGTTACCGTACGTCACCGTGATACCATGGAACAAGAAAGAGTTTTAATTACTGACTTAAAAGGATTCATATCAAAACACCTAACATTTTAAGTATGAACGAATCTCTGATTCAAGAAATAAGAGCAAAAGCAGATATCGTTGAAATTATTCAACGGTATTTGCCATTAATTAAGAAGGGCAAAAATTACGTAGCTGTTTGTCCTTTTCATGACGATCATGATCCATCAATGTCCATATCAGAAGACAAACAAATATATAAGTGTTTTGTTTGTGGCGCTGGTGGTAATGTTTTCAATTTTGTTAAGGACTTTGAAAAGATTCAATATAATGAAGCTATTCTAAAAGTAGCAAATTATGTTTCATTTCCATTAGATGAAAAGTACTTAATTACACCTAAAAAAATTGATCCTAAATTACAGTCACTATATGATGTATTAAATGAGTATGTAAAATATTCTCGATATATTTTGAATACTGAAGATGCAAGTGAAGCTAAAAAATATTTGTATAAACGTGGTTTAGATGATTCTATTATCCAAAAATTTGAGATTGGTTATAATTTAAACAATGATCAAAGTACAAAATTTTTATTAGCGAAAGGATTCACTCTAGAATCTTGTGTTAAAGCTAACATTTCAAGAACAAATGAATTTGGTTCGAAAGATGTCTTTAATCAACGCATAGTATTTCCAATTCATAATCCACAAGGTCAACCTGTAGCATTTACAGCACGAACTATGAATCCTAATGAAAGTAGTAAGTATATAAATTCTACTGAAACTCCATTATATGTAAAAGGAAATCTTCTATACAATTATCATCGAGCTATAAAATCGATTAAGCAAGCTAGAGAAATAATTATTGTAGAAGGTGTAATGGATGTAATCGCATTAGATCGCGTTAATATTGAGAATGTTGTAGCGACATTAGGCACAGCATGTACCAAAGAACAAATAAGTTTAATTCAAAACGCAAGTAATAATGTAGTCTTATGTTATGATTCAGACGCAGCAGGTCAAACAGCGACACTTAAATTAGCACGATTACTCATTGCGCATCGTTTAAATGTTTCGATTATACAGAATAATACGAGTTTGGATTTAGACGAAATTATTGAACAAAAATCAAAAGATGCACTTATTCGATTAATGTCACAAAAAACATCCTATTTAGATTTCTTCTTCAATTACAGTATTAAACGTCTCGATTTAGAGAATTACAATCAAAAGAAAGAGTTTACAAAAATTATATTGGATGAGATTAATAATCTTAAAGATAAATTTGATCAAGAACATATGCTTGATAGATTAATGCAAGTTACTCAATTTACACGTGATCAATTAGATTTATTGAGAGATAAACCAATTCAACCAAAAGTAATATATAAACCAACCCAAGTAAAAAAAGTTGATTTAAACCAATGGGCTGAAAAAGAAATTATCGGGCAAATGTTATTTAGTGCTCAAGCTGTATTAGATTTCAGACAAGAACTTGGATATTTCATACTTGATGAATATCAAAAGCTAGCATTAACCATAATAAACTATTATAGAAATCATGAAGAATTAGTAATTGCGGATTTTATAAGTACATTAGAAGACAAGTCTATGATAGAATTAGTTACTCAGATTGTTGAAAGCGATATTTATTATCGTAATTACTCAATTGAGGCTTTACAGGACGCTATCTTACAAGTTAAAATTAATAACCTGGACATTCAGATAGAGAATTTCAAAACGACTTATAGAGATGACTTATCACTCAACTTAAATCAATCTCGTTTGAATGAATTCCAAGAATTAATAAAGGTTAGACGTGAATTATTCCAGATGAAAGGGGATCGAAATCATGGCAAATAGCATCAAGACACTCGATGAACTAAAGAAAGAGTTATTAAATAAATTTAAGAAAAAAGGGGTATTAACCCAAGATGATGTTGATAAAGAATTATCTATTTATGATCTAAATGATGAAGAAGGTACTGAATTTATTGAATCACTTTTAACGATGGGTGTAAAACTTAGTGATGAAGTTATTATCGAAGATGATGTTGATTTAAATGATAATCCACTTGTTGTTGAAGATATTGAATTAAAAGAAGACTATCTATCAGAAGAAGATGAAGATTCAAATGATGATAATTACAATATTAATTATGCTTCATCAAACCAAGCACGCGTTAATGATCCAGTTAAACAGTATTTAAAAGAAATTGGACGTGTTGAATTATTAAATTCTACATTAGAAACAAAATATGCGATCGAGATTAGAGACGGAGTTGAAGTCTATAATCGATTAAAGAAAATATTATATCGTTGGTTAAGTTTTGATTCAATTGAATCAGAAACATTCGTACAAGCATCATCGCATTTAAGTATCGATTTTGATTTATATGAATCATTTAAAGAAATTGATCATAGTGTTTTCGATACAACATTATTTGCGGTCACAAATCGTTTAAAAACGTTTATGTATCGTTTGGATACATTAAATGCCGAATTTACAAAAGTTAAGGAATTTACTGGTTTTGATAAAATTGAAGCAAACATGACTGCTGTTCAAATTTATCGATTATTAACACCACATTTCCCTTTATTGGCTAATTTAATTCATGATTTTAAACCTGATACAGAACCATATAGAGTATATGCATTTAAAAATATGATTTTTAATCTATCCAATGAATTTGATCAAGTTAAATCATCTATCGAAGCAGATCTAAAAATTATTGATACAGGTGATTTCGCAAAACAAGAACTTATTTCTGCGAACTTACGTTTAGTTGTATCGATCGCGAAAAAATATGTAGGTAGAGGTATGTTATTCTTGGATTTAATTCAAGAAGGTAATATGGGCTTAGTGAAAGCTGTAGAAAAGTTTGATCATACTAAAGGATTTAAATTTTCAACATATGCGACATGGTGGATTAGACAAGCAATTACGCGTGCTATCGCGGATCAAGCAAGAACTATTCGTATTCCAGTTCATATGGTTGAAACAATTAATAAGCTAACTCGAATTCAAAGACAATTAGTTCAAGATTTAGGTCGTGATCCAAGTGCTGAAGAAATTGCGGCTAAGATGGAAAATATTACACCTGATAAAGTAAGAGAAATCCAAAAAATCGCGTTAGAACCAGTATCACTCGAAACACCAATTGGTGAAGAAGATGATTCTCATCTTGGAGATTTCATTGAAGATAAAGACGCAATGTCTCCAGATGAATATGCGAACAATCAATTGCTTAAAGATGAAATCAATAATATCCTTCAAGGTTTAACAGAACGTGAAGAAAAAGTTCTTCGTTTGCGTTTTGGGCTATACGATGGACGCACACGTACTCTTGAAGAAGTGGGTAAGGAATTTGATGTTACACGTGAACGTATTCGTCAAATTGAAGCTAAAGCTTTACGTAAATTAAAACACCCAACTCGTTCAAAACGATTGAAAGATTTTAACGATAAATTATAATGCTTAATAAACGATTACAAGCAGTTTCAGAATTAATAGAGCCATGTGATGTCCTAATGGATGTAGGAAGTGATCATGGCTTTTTACCTATGTATTTATTACAAAATGAAGTTGTTAAGCACGCGATTATTGGTGATCTAAACTCTGGCCCGCTCGATCAAGCTAAAAAGAACTTTAAAAACAATGCATCTCTGAATGCTACTTTTGTTAAATCAAACGGAATAAATGGATATAGTGGAACAATTGATTGTGTTGTGATAGCGGGAATGGGATTTGAAACCATACAATCAATAATTGAACAAGATATAGTTCGATTTAAGAATATTTCACAGATTGTTATTCAATCAAATACGAAAGTCGAAGAATTAAGAAAGTATCTTAATGATAATAATTTCAGAATATTGGATGAATCAATTATAAAAGATAGAAAATATTTTTATCCAATCCTTAAAGTTAAATATGATTTAGTACATCAAGAGTTGGATGAAAAAGAATTATTATTTGGGCCAATTTTAATAAGAAAAAATAGTGATATTTTTGTAAATTATTTATTATTTAAAAGAACTGTTGAAGAAAGAATACGTATCGCTCAGAAAAAAGAATCCTCAGAAAGGATTCAATTAATTAATACTCTATTGCATCTTAAATAAATACTTTTACAGCGTTTATCGCTTCCATTGGGTTTTGATTATCACGTAATGCATTACAATATGCGATTACTTGATTAACAAGATAAGAAGGGGTTGAAGCACCTGCAGTTATAGCGATGCGATTAAATTGTTTTAAATCCTTCTCAAACAAAGCAATAACTGTTTCAACTTGATAGACATTTTTTATACCTTTATTCGCACCAATTCGAGCTAACATTCGTGTATTATTCGATTTTGGATCTCCTATTACAATTAAACAATCGATATCTTCTAACTTAAGAATTGCTTCTTGACGAGTACGTGTAGCATTACAAATCTCATCACTTATAATAGCTTGTGGATATTTTTCTTTTATGAAATCAAGTAGATCTTTAATCTCTAAAATACTCATTGTCGTTTGATTCGTCACAAAAATTTTATTGGATTTAATCGATAATTCATTTATTGAGCTTAAATCTTTGATAAAATGTATATTATTTCGATCAATATCGCAAATTGCTTCTGCTTCAGGATGGTTTTCTTGTCCGATATAGAGTATAGTATATGCTTGGTCAAGGTAAGTTTGAATTAAATTCTGTGTTGAAATCACATCTTCACAACTCGCATCTACCGTTATTAAGCCCTTTTGTTTAGCTTTTTCAATAACATTAGCGCTAATTCCATGTGCTGAAAAGATTACAACTCCTTCATCAACTTGGTCTAACAAATCAAACCTTGTATTTCCTTTTGATTCTACGGTTTGTATTCTAAAGTCCTTCAATGCATCTACAACATAACGGTTATGTACCAATTCACCTAGAATTGTTATCTTCTGATTTGGATATTGTTTAGCAGTTTCTTTAGCAATCATGATTGCTTTAACAACACCTTTACAAAAACCACGAGGGTTTACTGTTATAATTTCCATTTTTCACCTCTTTTAATATGATAGCATACTTTTATATTTTGATTGAAAACACTATAATGTGTACGAGGTATCTCTATGACGATAAGACAAGATAAACGATTAGAACAATTCTTAAATGATAAGCATTTTAAGGATGAAACAGAAATTCAAAAACAAGCTTTCTCTACTATAGTTAAGGGTAAAGATGTAATTGCGATTTCAAAAACAGGAACTGGAAAGACATTAGCCTATTTAATGCCTTTATTTAAACGTATACAACCTGAAGAAGGTAGAATTCAAGCATTGATACTTTCTCCAACACAAGAATTAAGCCAACAGATTTTTTCTGTAGCTAAGGAATTACAAGCGTACTTCCCAGAAATTCGTATTATGCGTGTTACAAAAGGGGAAGATCGTAAGAAGTTTGAGAAAGCTGATAACAATCAACCACACATCATTATTGGAACTGTTGGTAAATTAAGTTCACTATTTGTGGAAGAATCAACTTTAAGATTGGACTTAGCTAATATACTAGTTATCGATGAAGCTGATATGATGCTCGATCCACGTAACTTAGAGGAAATTGACGCACTAGCTGGTAAAATGGATAAACACTTACAAATGTTAGTATTTAGTGCAACGATTCCAGATAATATGAATGCGTTTATGCGTTCATATATGCATCAACCAAAACTGATTAAAATTGAAGAAGATTTAAAATTTGATCCAAATATTGAACATATATTAATTCCTTTTAAGAGTGATGATCATCTAAAAGTCTTACAATTGTTACCACATATAAATCCTGCACTTTGTTTGATTTTCGTAAATCATCAAAGTCAGATTGAATCATTAAGTGCAAAATTTGATGAAGAGGGTATACGTCACTTAGTTATTCACGGTAAAATGAGTGCTCGTGAAAGAAATCAAGTATTACGTCAGATTCAAGAAGGACAATATACCTACATTATTTCAACGGATGTCGCTGCACGAGGATTAGACTTAGAACAAGTTACAGATGTTATATCATTAGGTATACCAAATGACTTAAGCTTCTATACGCATCGTGCTGGTCGTACAGGACGTGCTGGTAAATCAGGTAGAGCATTTGCGTTCTATTACGATAAAGATGTGAACAAAGTACTTCAATTAATCAAAAATGGCATTAAATTTAACCATAAAGCATTAAATAAAACTGGCTTAAGAGAACTTAAACCAATTGATTATAAACATCAACATAAAGCTAGTCCTTTGGATATTGAAATTGCGACCATCGTAAAGAATAGACCTAAAAAAGTTAAACCTGGATACAAGAAAAAGATTACTATTGAGATTGAACAATTGAAACGTAAGAAGAAACGTCAAATGATTCAAAACAGTATTAAAGAACAACAAAAATTTAAATCTAAGATGAAACAAATAGAAAAAGGAAAACAAGAGTAATTAGTTACTCTTGTTTTTTATCATCATTTGAATTTCAGCTTTTAATTCTTCTACAATCTTTTCCTGTGGTACAGAACGAATAAAAACACCCTTTTTAAACAATAATGCCTCTTTATGGCCACCCGCAACACCTATATCAGCACGTGAAGCTTCTTGTGGTCCATTCACAGCACATCCCATAATCGCAACTGTAATGTCTTCATTGAGTTGGTCAAGGTATACTTCCATTTCTTTTACAATTGGTAACATATCATATTGAATTCTACCACATGTAGGACATGCGATTAAGTTAGCTACTTTATCGTATAAATCGAAATTCTTAAGTAATTGTTTAGCAACTTTTAACTCTTCACTTGGATCATCACTAACAGATATACGAATCGTATCACCAATACCTAAATGAATTAGTGTACCTAATGCTGCTGAAGATTTAATTGCGGCTGATAATAAAGCGCCAGCTTCAGTAACTCCTAGATGCAATGGATATGGAAATACTTCAGCTGCTTTTTGATAAACCGCTATAGTCAATGGTACTTCGGAAGATTTGAATGATAATACGATGTCTTCGAATCCGTTTTCTTTTAATAAATTAACATGGTATGTAGCACTTTCAATCATAGCTTCTACACAAGGTTTTCCATATTTAGCTAAAATATCTTTTTCGATAGAGCCGGAGTTAATTCCAATACGAATAGGAATTTTCTTTAATTTACATGCTTCGACAACTTGTTTTATATGATCTGGATTTTTAATGTTACCAGGATTTAATCTAATCTTATGAATCCCATTTTCAATTGCGATTAATGCTAATTTATAATTGAAATGTATATCTGCTACAACAGGTATATTAACTTGTTGAACTATTTCTTTGATTGCCATTGCATCTTCTTCATCAAGAACCGCAACACGTACAATTTCACAACCATTACCAGCTAATGTCTTAATTTGCATTACAGTAGCTTCAACATCTTTAGTTTTTGTATTTGTCATGGATTGGATTACAATTCTGTTCTGACCACCAATTTGAACATCCTTTACCATAACTGGACGAGTATTTAATCTTTTCATAGGCTCCTTTACCAAGTATAATCTATGTTAATTTATACTTAAATGCATTATAATACAAATGGTTATGAAAAAGAGTACTCAAGCACAAAAATTTAGAATCCAACAAAAATCGGATGATTATATAAAACAATTTAAACCAAGATTAAATGTGTTTATCGCAATAATCCTTTTTCTATTTGCAATAGTTTGGTTGAATCTATTTTCGATTCAGATAATAAGAAATAATGAATATTCTACAAAACTTGTTAATTTTACGAAAACCTATCAATACATCGCATCTCCACGTGGTGAAATCATGGATCGTAATGGTGAAATATTAGTATCCAATCAAGAACGTTTGGCGATTGTATATTATCCTCCTTTAAATATTACATCTTCTGAAGAATGGGATTTGGCGTATCAGTTTGCGAAAGACTTTGAGGTTGATATCAGTACGTTAAATCAACGTGATTTAAAAGATGTTTATATGATTAATTATCCTGATGAGGTTAAGGCACTTATCACTGATAGTGAATGGGATGATTATTACGATGATAAGATTACAGATGACGGAATTTACCAATTAAAAATACAGCGTATAACTGCAAGCGATACATCAAAATTAACTGAAATCCAAATTAAAGCATATCAAGTTAAACAAGCTATGAATCAAACACCTCGGTTTAGTCAAAAGATTATTAAGGATAATGCGACTGTTGATGAAGTAGCATATTTAATAGCAAATACCAAATCTTATAAAGGATTTGATGTGTTTGTCTATTTTGATCGTTCATACCCTTATGATTCGTTGTTAAAAGGCCTTTTAGGGACCGTTACGAGCTCAAAACAAGGTTTGCTATCTGAAAGACTCAATTATTATTTAGCCCTAGGATATTCAAGAAACAGCTCTATGGGAAGAAGTGGAATAGAGTTGCAATATGAAGCCTTATTAAAAGGTCAAGATACTGCATATGAAGTAGCATATAACAGTGAAGGACTTGCATTGTTTGAAGAAGCGATTGTTGGTCAAAAAGGTCAGAACTTAAAGCTATCAATTGATTCATCTTTACAAAGACAAGTTGAATCAATTATTACAAATGTATTTATAAATGAAGCAAATAATGAAAATCGAAAGTATATGGATACAATTTATGTTGTTGTGAGTGATCCAAGTACTGGAGACATATTAAGTATGGCTGGTATGAAAAAAGATGAGGAACTTATCTATAACAATCCTGTTGCAACTTATACAGAATCATTAGCTGCAGGATCTTCAATAAAAGGTGCAACAATGTACTTAGGGCTTAGTGAAGGTCTTGTTAAATTCAATGAAGTTATTGTGGATGAACCAATTAAAATTGCTGATACACCAATTAAAAAGAGTTTAAATAATCTAGGTAGAGTTAATGATCTAACCGCTTTAGCAAAATCCAGTAATGTTTATATGTTCCATATTGCGATGCGATTAGGTGGAGCAAATTATGTTTATAATGGACCATTAAATATCAATGTTTCAGCATTTGATAAAATTCGTAATACATTTAGTCAATTTGGGCTTGGAACTTTAACTGGTATTGATGTACCAAATGAAACTTTAGGATATATAGGAACATCAACATTAGGAGGACATTTATTAGACTTTGTAATTGGACAGTTTGATACATATACAACAATGCAATTATCTCAATACATTAATACCATTGCGAACGATGGGGTAAGAGTTAAACCTAGATTATTATTAGAAGCAACCCAAACCGATTCTGAGATAACAACCTATCAAAACCCTGTATCTGTATTATCCGTACTTGAAGATATTCCAGCAATTGAACGTGTTCAACAAGGATTTAGATTATGCGTTACAGATGGTTATTGTTCATCATTAAATAGTTTACCAGTAGCTGTTGCCGCTAAAACAGGTACAGCAGAATCATTTATGACTGATGAAGAAGGTAATTACTTTGACTCACCAAATTCAATGTTAGTGTCATATGCACCTTATGATAATCCTGAGATTTCTATCGCATGTGCAATCCCACATGCTTGGAATTCAACAACTCAATCAAACCTTTGTTTAAGGATTACTAACGAAATTTATGCATACTACTTTGATTCAAATAAAAACTAATGACAAATTTAATATATTTGTGCTATATTAATATAGCGTAGCGAGGAAAATGGAATGAGAGAAAATTTAACTTTAGTTTGTACAGAGTGTAAAGAAGAAAATTATATTAACACTCGTAACAAAAAGAAACATCCAGAACGTATGCAGGTCAATAAATATTGCCCTCGTTGCAATAAGCAAACCGTTCACAAGGAGAAAAAATAAAAAGGCCGAAAGGGCTTTTTTGTTAGGTTATGGAAATAAGAACATTGACGCTTGGTATGTACCAAACGAATACGTATTGTATTGTTCAAGATAATAAATTAATTATAATTGATCCAGTCTCAAAAGCAGATCGAATTCAAAGTTTGATTAAAGAAAATGAAATTCTTGTAGGCATATGTTTAACTCATGGACACTTCGATCATATTGGTGCAGTAGATGATTTAGTTGATCTTTATCATTGCCCAGTGTTCATTCATAATGATGACATCGA
>DASSDQ010000108.1:0-16673 GCA_035697025.1 Erysipelotrichaceae bacterium
GTACAGAAACTCAATGACCTAAAGGATAATTTCCCAGTAAATATTACACACAATAATATCGATTGTGTTAAAAATATGGACGTAATAGTGTTGGCAGTCAAACCTCAACAATTACATTCAGTATGTATCGAGATTAAGGAATATGTTGTGCAAGGTACACTTATTGTGTCACTTGCGGCTGGGGTATCTCTCAGTCAATTAGAACAATGGTTAGAGTATGATAAAGTTGTACGATTGATGCCAAATACTGCGATTGCGATTAATGTTGGAGCACTAGCATGTACAACGAATCACTTAGATCAAACTCAATTAGATATGATAATTGATTTATTCTTACCATTAGGTAATATATATGTAATTGATGAATCTAAAATGAATGCATATATTGCGGCAAATGGTTCGGGTATTGCGTTTGTGTATGAATTAATGCGTGTATTTACTCAAAAGGCAATAGAATCTGGTTTAGATGAGTCAATGGCTCAATCGATTATAAAGAATACCTTTAGTGCTGCAAGTTCAATGGTAGATGATTCAACAGATATACAATTACTAATTGATCAAGTCACTTCTAAAGCTGGTACTACAATTGAAGGAATTAACACATTAAGACAATCTAATCTTGAGACAATTATTGAAAACACATTTAATGCGACCATACATCGAGCAGAAGAGATAAGTAAACAATTTGAGGATAATATATGAAATTAAAAGCCCTTAAATCCGCATTTCCAATTACTCTACCCGTTTTTACGGGTTATTTATTTTTAGGGATTGGTTATGGAATATTAATGAATAAATCGGGGTTATCTTTACCTCTTACATTTATTATGAGTAGTTTAGTTTTTACTGGGGCAATGCAGTTTGCGTCAATCCCATTGTTCTTATCTAGTTTTAATCCAATTTCTCTATTCTTACTCGCAATGATGGTAAATCTTAGACATTTATTCTATGGAATATCATTATTACCTAAGTATAAGAATTTGGGTCTAAAGAAATTCTTTATGATATTCGCGCTGAGTGATGAAACATTCTCAATCAATGTCGCAACTCGAGTTAAAGAAGATATTAATCCAGCATGGTTTTATTTCTTTGTGACATTATTAGATTATCTGTATTGGAACATCGCGAGTATTATTGGGTTCTTATTGGCATCACAAATCCCTAATAATATTAAGGGTATTGACTTTGTATTAACCGCTTTATTCTATGTATTGTTCCTAAATCAATGGGAAGTCAAACAAAATCGAACATATCTTTTATTAGGATTATTCTGTACTACACTTGCATTAGTTTTAGTTGGTAAAACACAGTTCTTGTTATTATCAATGGTACTGTTGTTTGGATGTTTATTTGTTGATTACAAAAGGAGTAAACAAGTATGACAATAATTCAAGTAAGTATTTATGTCGGACTCATGATGTTTGCGTCAGTCTTAACTCGTTTCTTACCTTTTATCTTCTTTCCAGAGAACAAACCTTTACCTAATTGGATTCAATTTGTATCTGATCGTTTACCTTATGCATCACTTGGTATGATTCTAGTTTATGCATTAAAAGATACATCATTAGATGTAAGAATAGCATATCCAGAGATAATTTCATTAATTTGGATAACAATTATTCATCTTAAATACAAACAAACACTACTTAGTATTTCTACTTCCGTATTACTCTATTTATTTCTTGTGAATTAAAAAAGGTGGATTAATCCACCTTTAATGTACTCTTAACTAATGTTAATACTTCTTCTTGGTTAGCCATTGTTAATGCTTTTTCAGCCATAACTTTCATTTCAGCATAACTCAATGAACGAACCATTTTACGCGCTTGTAGAATACTACTTGCACTCATGGAGAATTCATCTAAACCTAACCCTAATAGTAGAGGTACAGCAAGTTCTTCACCAGCCATTTCTCCACACATACCACACCATTTACCTTCTTTATGAGCACCATCGATTGTCATTTTGATTAAACGCAATAATGATGGGTTATACGGTTGGTATAAGTAAGCAACTTTTTCATTCATACGATCTGATGCCATCGAATATTGGATTAAATCGTTTGTCCCAATTGATAAGAAATCAGCTTCCTTCGAGAATTGATCCGCAAGAACTGCCGCTGCAGGAATTTCAACCATCATTCCAATTTGATAAGTATCAGAAACCGCAATACCTTCAGCTCTTAATTCAGCTTCAGTATCTTTAACAAATTTCTTAGCTGTTCTAAATTCATCAATTGTCGCAATCATTGGGAACATGATGCATAGATTTCCATAAACACTTGAACGTAATAATGCACGTACTTGAGTTTTGAAGATATCCGTACGATCTAAGCATAGACGAATTGCACGGTAACCTAAGAATGGATTCATTTCATGAGGGAAAGGTAAGTAACTAAGTTCTTTATCGCCACCAATATCAAGTGTACGAACAACCGTAGGACGTTTACCCATTTTTTCTAAAACTGATTTATATGAAACAAATTGATCCTCTTCCGAAGGAAGTGATTGAGCATCCATATAAAGGAATTCTGTACGATATAAACCAACACCTTCTCCACCATTTTCAAGGACTTTATCTGCATCAACTGGTGATCCAATATTTCCAACAAGTTCAACATGATGTGCATCAGTTGTGACACTTTCAGCATCTTTTAATACTTTCAAACTATTTTTTAATTCCGCAAATCGTTCCGCTTTAGCAGAATAGTGTTTTAATTCGTCTTCACTTGGATTAACAATAACGACACCATCTAATGCGTCCAATACGATTACATCCCCATGATTAACTTGATCTAATAAACCACTAATACCTACAACTGCAGGAATTTCTAAACTACGTGCCATAATAGCACTATGTGAAGTTCTACCACCGATAGCAGTCGCAAAACCTTTCGTATAATCTTTATTTAATTGTGCAGTATCTGAAGGTGTTAAGTCGTGGGCAACAATCACAACTTCTTCTTGAATTAGAGATAAGTTTGCAAGTTCATATCCCATAATATGACAACTTAATCTATAAGCAACGTCTTTAATATCAGCCGCTCTTTCTCTGAAATATGCATCTTCCATCGATTCAAACATATTGATAAACATAGAGCTAACTTCATGACAAGCAAATTCAGCATTGACTGATTCAGATTTAATCATTTCAGTCATTTGACCTGTAAATTCTGGATCAAACGTTACCATTAAATGTGCATCAAATATCGCTAAATCATCATCCGATAAACGACCCACAGCTTTTTCTTTAATTGTTTCAATATCGTGTCTTGTTTTAACAAGAGCCGCTTCAAAACGCACTAATTCTTCATTAACATCTACTGTCTTACGAACAATGTTTAATTGTGGTTGTACAAGCTTATACGCTTTAGCAACAACAACTCCACTACTCGCTGCAATACCCTTTAACATTACATTCCTCCTTGGCGTGCTCAAAAGAGTAAATCTACTCAATTTTCAGTGTAATCATACCACTATTTCAGTATGTAGACAATGTATAAAGCGCGTCAAAGCTCGTCGTTTTGTTCGATAATAACTGGTTTTAGAAAAGTAATCCATCCACCAATTCTTCTCTACACAATCAATGTATTCTGACAATAATATTCTTCTTTCATCATGTGTTAATTGTTCAATACTTGACTGTATCGAATACGCATAAGCACACTCTAAAGGAACTGGATTTGTCTGATAATATTGTTTCTTTTTTAGATACGTTCGATAATATTTGAAATGATACTGCACTAAAATAACGAGTTCTTGAAATGTATAGTTCTTCATACTCTAATTTATGCAGAAGATTCAATTATCCCTAATAAAAATCCTGTTAATTAACAGGATTTTGTTTCTGATTCTTAATAACTTTTAAACGTATAAAGCCTTCACGTTCTTTTTCTTCCAACGCTTCCGCAATATATTTAATATCACCTTCAAGATTTGGAATAACAATATTTTTTAGTGCATTAGCACGCTTCTGCGTTTTTTGAATTGCACGCGCTAATCGATAGATTGAAGTATCTACTTCAGCTAAAACTAAGGTTAAACGTTTTGCGACAATATACTTAAGTGTAGCTTCATCCAGACGTGAGTTTGATTCTTCAAATCCATATTCAAGTACAACATCAGTTTCATGCATTGTCACAATTGGTATTTCTACCCCCATAACACTACGATAAACAATATTGATGCCCTCTTCAATGGTAATCGCATTCGCAATCTCATTTACTACACCTAGTGAAATGTTGGCTTGTTGAAGAGCAAGATACGCTTCTTCATACGCTTCTGTTAAATTTTCACGTATGAACTTTACTTTATCGACCAGATTCATCATTTCGCGAATTAAAACGTTTCGCTTACGGTCCATAAGATCATAACCGAGTTTTGCGAGTTCTAATGATTTCTTGCTGGCGATGAGATTTCCCTTTGTCGGGGATGGTCGTAAATTTGCCATTCTAACCCTTTCTTAGAATTTCATCCAATTTTCCATGTTCTAATACCATGAAATGAGCAATTGCTTGTTCAGTATCGTGATATTGAGCAATTAGATCACTTGAAATACGATCTAGTTCTGATTTTGGTAATAGAGATAATAATGTCCAACCTAAGTTTAGTGTTTCTTCCATACTACGGTTCGTATCAAATCCTTGACCAATATAATATTTCTCGAAATAACGTCCAAAAGACATATATTTACGATCAGTTGTCGATAATTCTTCTTCACCAATAACAGAAGCAAGTGCACGTGCATCTTGAACTTTTGCGTAACATGCGAAGAGTTGAGTACTTAAACTAGAATGATCCTTACGAGTATACCCTTCACCGATACCATCTTTCATCAAACGACTAAGGGATGGAAGAATACCGATTGGAGGATAAATATTTGTTTGATGTAAATTACGATCGAGCACGATTTGACCTTCAGTAATATACCCTGTTAAGTCAGATACTGGATGTGTAATATCATCATTTGGAATTGTAAGAATCGGAATTTGCGTAACAGATCCAAGTTTTCCTTCGACAAGACCTGCTCTTTCGTACAATGACGCTAAGTCAGAGTATAAGTAACCAGGATAGCCTTTACGTCCAGGAATCTCTTCTTTACTACTACTAAATTCACGTAATGCTTCACAATAAGCAGTGATATCCGTCATGATAACCAATACATGCATATCTTCTTCAAACGCAAGATATTCCGCTACTGTTAATGCACAACGTGGTGTAAGAATACGTTCGATAATCGGGTCATTGGATAGGTTCAAGAACATAACAACCTTTTCCATAACACCCGTTTCTTCAAAACTCTTCTTAAAGAAATTCGCAACGTCATGTTTAACACCCATTGCGGCAAAAACAATCGCAAAATCTTGTCCATTCGTCGACGCTATATTCGCTTGACGTACAATTTGTACAGCCAATTGATTATGCGTCATACCACTTCCGGAGAAGATTGGTAGTTTTTGACCACGAATTAAAGTATTAAGTCCATCGATAGCGGAAATCCCTGTATTGATGTAATCTCTTGGGTATTTACGCATAACTGGATTTAATGAACGACCGTTAATGTCTAAACGCGTTTTCGCATAGACTTTACCTAATCCATCAATTGCAGCACCTGAACCATTAAATGTACGACCTAGTATTTCCTTGGAAACAGATATTTCCATTGGATGTCCTAATAATCGTGTTTTTGTATTATTCTTAGAAAGTCCTGTCGTTCCTTCAAATACTTGGATAACAGCACGATCGCCTTCTATTTCAACAACACGTCCAAAACGGATAGTGCCATCTTCCAACTCGATTTCTACCACTTCTTCGAATGCGACATCTTGAACATCATCAAGAATAATAAGTGGGCCTTTGATTTCTTTCAATCCTTTAAATTGACGACTCATTTTACCCTCCTTACTGAATGCTAGCCATAGCTAGATCAATTCTTTCATAATACGCATCTAATCGATATAATTCGTTATTCGGAACATCATATTTAATTTTAATTAAGTCCTCAAACACACCTGTTTCAACAATCGAACGTACTGTACGATGTGTACTGATAACTTGATTTGCTTGTGTCTTTAAATGTGAGATTAGTTGTAACATTTTTAATTGTTTTTCAAATGGTACAAATGTATCTTCAGGATGGAAAGCATTTTGTTGCAAGTAACCAACACGAATAACACGTGCGATTTCTAAGCTAAGCTTTTGATCTTCTGGCAATACATCAGAACCGATTAATTTAACAATTTCCATAAGTTGTGTTTCTTCATGTAGAATATTCATCATTTCATTTCTTAGAGTTAAGAATTTACGATCAACATTTACATCATACCAACGTTTTAGATCATCTAAATATTCACTGTAACTTAAGTTCCAGTTAATCGCTGGGAAGTGTCTTGCATAGGCTAAGTTTTTATCTAAAGCCCAGAAAGAACGTACGAAACGTTTAGTATTTTGGGTTACTGGTTCAGAGAAGTCAGCACCTTGTGGGGAAACCGCTCCAATAACCGTAACTGAACCTTCATTGTTTGATAGTGTTTCAACATACCCTGCACGTTCATAGAATTGCGCAATACGAGAAGGTAAATAAGCTGGGAAACCTTCTTCAGCAGGCATTTCTTCCAAACGACCAGAGATTTCACGAAGTGCTTCCGCCCAACGTGATGTACTATCCGCCATAAGCGCTACGTGGTAGCCCATATCACGGTAATACTCGGCAATTGTGATACCAGTATAGATACTTGCTTCACGCGCCGCAACAGGCATGTTTGACGTATTAGCGATTAGAACAGTACGATCCGTTAAAGGTTTATGTGATTTAGGATCGAGTAATTCCTTGAACTCATGTAAAACTTGAGTCATCTCATTTCCACGTTCTCCACAACCAACATAAACGATAATATCCGCATCACACCATTTAGCTAATTGATGTTGCGTCATTGTCTTACCCGCTCCAAATCCTCCAGGTATTGCCGCAGCACCACCCTTAGCGATTGGGAAGAAGGTATCGATAACACGTTGTCCAGTAATCAATGGCATTGTAATTGCTTTACGTTCAAGTACTGGACGTGGCGTACGAATCGGCCAATCTTGTACCATTGTTAAAGAATGTTTTTTACCATGCTTATCTAAAACAACCATTAATACTTCTTTTATGTTATAAGAACCATTAGCTTTAATTTCAACTACTTTCCCATTAACGCCAATCGGTACTAAAAAACGATGTTCAATTAATGAAGTTTCAGGACATGTTGCAAAAATATGACCTTCTGTTACTTCATCATTTAAACTAACTTTAAATGTAACATCCCAAAGACGTACTTCACTTAAAGCATTAATTCCTTTACCTTCAGTAACATACATCCCACTAAGAGCAGCCATATCTTTAAGTGGTCTTTGAATACCATCAAAAATATTATCTAGAATACCAGGACCTAAGTTAGCACACAATGGTGCACCTGAATGATAAACTAATTCGTTAACGCGTAAACCTGTTGTACTTTCATACACTTGGATTGTCGTATAATGGTCATCAATTCCAATGACCTCACCTAATAATTTCTTTTCACCTACATAAACCATTTCGAGCATTTTAAAACCGCTATAATCTTTTACTCGAACAACTGGTCCATTAATTGAATATATACGTGCCTTTTCCATTATGCCTCCTAAAACTGCAATTCAGAATGAGCAAAGAACCATTCCTTTTGAACTTTAAGCTGATGGTCAAGGGTCATTTCAATGGCCATTTTACCGTTTGATTCTTGTAAGATAAATCCACCAACTTCAATAAGTTGAGTCGATTCAACTTTCAAATTCGTCAATGACTTAAACGCTTTCTTAAAGCCTTCAACATCACTTTCTTTTACAAACAATATTCCATCATTCAAACTTTCAGCCTTGATGGTTTGATTGATAATTTCTACAAACTTAGTTTGATAATCTTCTGTTTTACTATAATCTAATAATTTAACACGTAGTTTCTCAAATAAACCTTCTACAAGTTCATCGCGACGGATAAATAGATTCTTTTTAACACGCCATTTAAATTGAGTTTCACTTTGTCTTACATTATTCTTTAATTCTGCTAATTCTTGTTCAATGTATAGATTGCTTTCTTCAACAGCTTCTTGATTGAAGTGATGAATCGTTGACTCCCTTTGCGCATGAAAATTATCTTCAAGAATCTGAAGTTGTTCCTGAGCTCTATTTTCTATATCGTTAATTAATTTTAGTGCTAGTTTTTCCATATTCACCCTCTAAAGTTTAATTCCGATTGCTTCAGAAATATAAGCATCAATCGTTTCACCAATTTTGGCAGAACCATGACGATCTGGTATTTCCACAATCAAAGGACGTCTTAATTTTAACTTCATATCAGCAATGACATCAGGACAAGTCTGAATACAGAGTGTAGTTATTAAGACAACAGCGACACTTTCGTCCTGAATAATCTTATAAAGCTCTGTGAGTACTTCATCTTTAGTATGCGCTATAACGCCTTGGATACCGGCTAAACGCATTCCCATTTGGGTATCAATGTTATCGCTGATTAAAAAGAATTTCATAGTTCCTCTTATAATTTGTTGATAATCAAGATTGAGATTAACAAACCGTAAATCGCAACCCCTTCAGCTAGAGCAACGAAGATCATTGCCTTACCAAAGTTTTCAGTGTTTTCACTGATTGCACCAATCGCAGCAGGTGCAGCAGCAGCAACCGCTAAACCAGCTCCAAGAGCAGAAGCAGAAGTTGCGATAGCAGCAGCAATAAAGCCTAGACCTTGAGCAATACTACCAGAGAATCCAGATGCAGTAGCAGTAGCTTCAGCAGCTTGTGCCATAACACCGTTAATTTGGAAAACTAAAACAAGAATAAATGTAGCAGCAAACAAGCTTACTTGTGTTAAAACACGGTATTTTGCATTTTTCGCTGTAACTTTACCACTCATAATCGGAATAATCGGTAAAGATATTAATCCAATAACCACTAATGGTCCAAAAACTTCAAGCATCGTTAACATAACAATTTCCTCCTCTTACTGGTTTAATAATGTGGTTGGGATATATTTTTTCCCACCACCTTCGAAGTAACGACTAAACATTTCATAATACTGAAGACGTAACGTTTGAATACCAACAATCAAACCTTCTAATGCAATAACGAAGATATTACCGATAACTAGGACTACAAATCCAGCAGAACCTGTCATCTCTTTCAACGTCATTACAACCACCATCATACCGGCATGACTTAATACGAATCCACCTACACGAAGGAATGACATCGTATTTGTCACAAAACTTAAGACAATTTCAAGCAATTCGAATATACTCTCGACTAAGTAACCACCCCAACCTTCGTGTGGAGTAATACTTACTTTATTCACTAAATTCTTTAGTGGTACATGCATTAATATAATGACAAGTGGAGTAATAATTAATGCTCCAATTGTTAGGTTATTCGCAACAGGTATCTGTAGTAACATCTCACTTGTTGCCATTCCGATTGCCGATCCATAGAATATGAATCCTGCTAAACCATTTTGACTAAAGAACGCAGAAGCCCATTCTTTTTTCTTAACTTTTGAAATAATATTCAAGAAGATAGAAACAAGAATTAGAGTTGCGCCAAGCCCAACAGCTGATAATAATAAAGTCATTGTAAATCCAGGATCCATGACATGGAATGGTTTACCCGGTAAACCAAGTATTTCAGTGAAGAATGGAGTTAATATCTCTTCATCTCCAAAGAATGATCCAAACATCGTCCCAAAGAACATGGAGAACATACCAATACGAACTGCAACAGCCGCTAATGTCATCTTCTTCCATTTCCACAACAACATTCCACCAACGACTAAGACTAAGCCTTGTCCTAAATCACCGAACATGATACCGAACAATAAGCTATAGGTTAGCGCAACATAGAATGTTGGATCAAAATCATCATAATGAGGTAATCCATACATTTCGATAAATAATTCAAATGGTTTTGCGAACCAATTATTACGTAATACGGTTGGAGGTTCTAAACCTTCTTCAGATTCAGCTGGGAAGTCTTGTATAACGACATCCGTTAAATCACCAAACAATGTTTTATAAGCTTTACATACACGTTTTGGTACAAACCCAGTTATAACAACTTCATTATCGAATATCGCCATATATTTATAATACTTAGCTAATTCAGCGTAATGACGAACATAACCATAAATCTTACCAAGTGTTGATTCACAATCGAATGTAAATTGTTGTTCATCGATTTTTGGAATTGCGATAGGTTCGAAATAGAGTGACTCTAGAATGTTATTAACTTCTTTTTGTTTATCAAGTAATGCGACAATTAATACCCATGCATAATGATTGTTCTTAGTCATTGGATGAAGAACGAAACTCTTCTCATCATGTAAGGTAACTTTAGGAACACTACTAATCGGTAATCGACCAAATGTTACATACGTGTACTTTAATTCATTTAATGCAGTAATATCATACGTTCTAAGTATTTCAATTGCGCCTTTGTCTTCAGGTGTTAAATTAGATTGATTCATGAGTTGTTCATTAATCTTTTCAAATTTTGATTCTGCTTCAGACAAATACATTTCAATCTGATCATGAGTAAATGTGGTACTACCATCAAATGCACACATGATTTCAGTATTGAGGCTTCTTGCCATACTATCAATTCGTTTTAGATATTCCGCAAAAGTGTTATCTTCAGGAAGAAGTTTCCCTCCATTCCCTTCATTAACGACATGACTCGCAAGCTCCGCATGCAAATCATTCGTAGCGAACGCTGTTAACAATATCTTTTCAATGTTTTCTTTCGACCCTGCCAAACGCAGAAGTCGCATTTTTTCAATCGCCATTTGATCCTCCTAATATATCAAGAGCTTAGCAATTTTATCGTTCTCAACCTTGTAGCGAATGCCCTCGATGATATCGATAATATTACGAATTTCTATATCTAATAAACTTAAGTAAGAAACTAGGATAATATTTGGATTCGTTGAGAATCGCATTAATCGTTTATTCAAATCAAACATAATCGCATCCGTTTGATATTCTATATATTGAAATTCTTTGATATCAGTCGGAATATCATATGCATGTGTATGAATAGCTTGTAAGAATCCTTGCGCATCCTTTGTATCAATCCATTCATCTAACATTTTTTTGGAAATGCGTTTATATGTTGGATTAAGCACTTTCTTAATTTCAACAGGACTCGCATTGTAATATTTCTTTAATCGATAAATCTTTGTAATATTTTCTAACTCAATTTGTGTATCAAATAAGTCTTTTATATCTTGTTTATCTTTACCAGAAAATTCATGTTCGATAATTTCATATACACGCTTATAATAATAAGCTTTTAGAACCACTTCAAAATTCGCATAATCAATATCCAATAAGCTTCTTGGTTTTAATGGTTTTAGTAAATTATAGTATGGTGTATTCTTTAATACATTAAGTAACTCATCAAAGTTATTTACATTAATTAGCTTCTCAACATCAAAAGAAATCATACGATTCGCAAAGATAGGAAGTTGTGCAATTTGACTTGTTTTATCCGTTTCACTAAGTAATCGAATAGACATCAATATTTGCTTAATCTCCATCATCAGAACACCATATTCGTAGAAATGATCTTTTTTAGTTTGACCATATCGTATTAATTCAAGAAAATCGACAAAGAAAGTTTGACGTACAAGCATTTCTAAATGCCCACGATGAATTGAGAATTCATTTATACCTTCTAACACTGATTTAAAGGCTGTCTCACTCTTTAAATATCCAGCAATCTCTTGAACATTCTTCTTACGCAATAGTTCTGTGTAATCATCTGATTTAAGGTGTTTACCATACATTGCTTTAGCTTTAGCAGCCATCGCTAAACTTGAATTTTCGCTCATTTACTCCGCCTCGAAATTAATCGAACGTTCAAACAAATCAGCTAACCATTTCTCTTGATTAACTTCGAATTGTTTTTCAAGTTCATTTAATCCAGCATTGAATTTTGACTGACCATCTTTCTCAGTCATCGCAAGTTGATCCAGTAATTTCTTACGTTCATCTTCCACAAACTGTTTAGCACGGTCAAATACTTCCTTATTAACGGCATCTTTATCCTTTGCCATTGAAAGTAAAGCATTTTGGATTTTCTCTTCTGCCTCTTTAACTTTGTTTTGTGCTTCTAAATCAGCTTTAATAATCGCTTTAATTTTTTCTTCCAAAATGGGTACCTCCCAAACATTTATTTAGTATACGCCTACTTTATACGAATATCAACACATCTTCATGAAATGTTGTCACTTTTAAAAACTGGCGGAGGAAGCAGGATTTGAACCCGCGCGAGCTTGCACTCCTATCGGTTTTCGAAACCGACCCCTTCAACCACTTGGGTATTCCTCCAGTGCTTATTCATTATATCAAAATTATATATTAACGCTATAAAAAAAGGGAACTAATTTCCCTTTTTCATGTTTTCTTTATAAGTGTTGAATTCTTCTTCATTACAGTAAATAAAATGCTTAGGAGTAATCTCTCTCATGCTTGGTTTATCAATATCATATTTGTGTTGAGTAGGATCATAATTGAAACGAGCACGTTCTTTTTCACTCTTAGGATCTGGCGTTGGAATCGCAGACATAAGTGATTGTGTATATGGGTGAAGAGGATTGTTATATAAATCTTCCGCATCCGCAAGTTCAACTAATTTACCTTTATGCATAACTGCAATTCGGTCTGAAATATAACGCACCATTGATAAATCATGTGCAATGAATAAATAAGTTAAGCCTAATTCTTTTTGAAGTTTCTTCAACAAGTTAACAACTTGAGATTGAATAGATACATCGAGTGCAGAAATAGGTTCATCACAGATAACTAATTTAGGATTAGTGATTAAAGCACGAGCAATCCCAATACGTTGACGTTGACCACCAGAGAATTCATGAGGATAACGACCAGCGTGTTCACGAGACAATCCAACTTTATGTAAAATTGCATAAACAAGTTCATCACGTTCTTCTTTTGATTTAGCCAAATTATGAATATCAATACCCTCCGCAACGATGTCGCGAATATTCATACGTGGATTTAAACATGCCATTGGATCTTGGAAAATCATTTGCATATTACGTGCAATAGAAGCACGTTCATCTTTTGAAATCTTACCACTTGCTTGTTTGCCATCAAATATGACATTTCCACCAGTAATATTGTATAAACGAATGATTGAACGACCGATTGTTGTTTTACCTGAACCAGATTCTCCAACTAAACCGAATGTTTCACCTTCATAGATTTCAAAACTAACATCATCAACCGCTTTAACTTTAGATTTGCGATCTAATTTAAAGTATTGTTTAAGATTTTCTACTTTTAAAATAACTTTCTTTTCCATTACGCTTTACCTCCTTTATGCATTAATTGATTAATACGTTCTTGAAGTTGCGCAGGACGTTCAACTTTAGGTGCTTTAGGATGTAACAACCAAGTTGACGCATAATGTGTATCAGAAACTTTAAACATTGGAGGTTGGTGTTCAAAATCAACCTTCATAGACCAATCACTTCTAAGTGCAAACGCATCACCCTTTGGAGGGTTAATCATTTGAGGAGGAGCTCCTGGAATTGCATATAGTTCAACACCCTTAGCTTGGAAAGCAGGTATAGAAGCTAATAAACCCCAAGTATATGGATGTTTAGGATCATAATAAACATCATCCACTGTACCAATTTCCACAATTTTACCAGCATACATAACCGCTACACGATCACTCATGTTAGCGACTACACCTAAGTCATGGGTAATAAAGATAACAGATACACCGAAATGTTTTTGAAGATCTTTAATTAATTCAAGAATTTGAGCTTGAGTTGTTACGTCAAGAGCTGTTGTAGGTTCATCACAAATTAAGATTTTTGGATTACAACTTAATGCAATCGCTATAACAATACGTTGTCTCATACCACCCGAGAATTGGTGTGGATATTGTTTATAACGCTTTTCAGGACTATCGATACCAACAAGCGCAATTAGTTCCAATGAACGTTCTTTAGCCTGTTCTTTAGTATATTTTAGATTATTAATTAGTGATTCAGAAATTTGATCACCAATTGTCATAACTGGATTTAAAGATGTCATAGGATCTTGGAATACCATCGCTAAATCAGCACCACGATACTTCGCGTACTTTGATTCATCTAAATGAACAAGATTAACCCCATTATATAAAATTTCGCCTTTTTCAATAATCGCGTTTGGAGTTAATAAACCCATTATCGCTTTTGAAGTAACTGATTTACCAGAACCAGATTCACCAACTATCGCAAGAGTTTCCCCTTGGTGCAAATCGAAACTGACATCACGAACCGCTTGAACAAGACCACCATGTGTTCTGAACGAAACAGTAAGATTTTTAACACTTAGTACTATATCTTTCATGTTCTTGTCCTCCTAATTATTACGCATACGAGGATCTAAAGCATCTCGTAAGCCATTCCCTAACAAGTTGATAGAGAGCATTAATACAGATAGAACCAAACTAGGAATAACTAATTGATAAACATAAGTCATTGCGCCTTGAGTGGATGAAATTGCATCATTGATAAGAACACCTAAAGAAGGTTTACTTAAATCTAAACCAATACCGATAAATGCTAGGAAAGCTTCATAGAAGATAGCGGAAGGAATCGAGAACGATGCCATAACGATAATTTGAGCAACTACGTTAGGAATTAAATGTTTGAATATAATACGAACATCAGAAGCACCTAAAGTACGAGCTGCTAATACGAACTCTTGATCTCTTAGTTTCAAGAATTGCGCACGAATCATACGTGCTACACCAATCCAACCAGTTAATGCAATCGCAATCGCAATTGGAATAATACCAGGTTGTAAGAACATAAATAACACGAATAGAATTACGATTGAAGGAATTCCATATAATACTTCTAAGATACGCATCATAACATCATCAATCTTAGTTCCACCGAAGTAACCAGCGATACCACCATAGATAACACCAATTAATACGTCAATAATAGCCGCATAGAAACCAATTAATAATGAAATACTTGTACCATACCAAACACGTGTCCAAATATCACGAGACAAGATGTCCGTACCAAATAGGAAATAACGATCTTCAATATCTAAATATTTATAAGTGTATTCTTTGACTCTTAAGTATTCAACACGATTACGTGAGAATTTACCAACTATTTCATATTCATCAGCTTTATAACCAACTTCCGCAAGTGAACCTGCAGTAAATTCTTTGACTAATGTACCATCAAATATACCTAAGACTTCTAAAACTGGAACACGTGCTGGTAATTGAGCAAATTTATAATAATCTTCGTCAACACGGCCAGTTAATGAATAATTCGATAACATTGGCGCAATGATTGAAGTTAATGTCAAAATCGCAATAATTGTTAACGCAATAACTGCAATATAGTTTTTAAACAATCGACGCATAGAATCCTGCCAGAAGGAAATAGGTTTAGAAGTTAAACCTTCTGCATCTCCAGCTGATTTTTCAAATGAGAAGAGTTCATCAGGGATTGATGTAATATCAAGCTCTTGTTTGACTAGATCAACTTTTTTAGTCATTTTTACGTCCTCCTATCAAACGAATACGTGGATCAACAATACCATATGCAATATCTACAAATAACATCGTCACAACGAACATAGCACTATATAATAGTTCAGCTCCAAGTGTAACAAATGTATCTTTAACGTTTATTGATTTAATTGTTAATAATGCAAGACCAGGAACACCGAAGAAGCGTTCAACAACCGTACTACCAGTAATAAGGGCAACTAACATAGGGCCCATAACTGTAATAATAGGAATTAAAGCATTTCTTAAAGCATGTTTCGTAAATACTTGAGTTCTATTTAACCCTTTAGCACGTGCTAAAAGAATATAATCCGAGTTATATACTTCAACAAGCTCAGTTCTCATATAACGTGAAATAGTCGCAATAACACCAAAAGTTAAAGATAAAATTGGTAATGTCATGGAATGTATTTCAGAAAGAAGAGAAATTCCTTTCGCAGGATCAGCCTTATTAAATATAATAGGAACGATAGGGAATTCTTTACGTAAAAGTAATAAGATCGTTGCGATTACGAATGAAGGTACCGATACCCCAATTACTGCGATAATCGTATTGAAATGGTCCCAGAACTTATTTCGATTCAAAGCGGCCAACGCCCCTAAGAAAATACCAATAGCTGTACCTAACCCCAATGCGATAAGACCTAAACGAGCTGTGATTGCAAGTGGTTCAAAAATCATCTTTGTAACTGGATAGTTCTTGATAATAATGATAGACTCACCAAAATCAAATTGAGCTAACCTTCCTAAATAAATTGCATATTGCACTAAAATAGGTTTATCCAAACCGTATTTAGCTTCAAGAACAGCTCTTGTTTCAGCAGAAATTCTTGGGTTCGTAAAAGGTGAACCAGGTGTTACCTTCAATAGAATAAACAAGACAGTCATAATTAAGAAAAGGGTTAACGCCATCTGAAGCACTCTTTTACCAATATAACGAGCCATACTTTTACCTCCTTTGCCTGTAAAAAATAGTAGTGTCTGTGTAAACAGTGATATTATTATATATCAAATCAACTTGATGTGAAAGTTATTTTA
>DASSDQ010000109.1:0-4453 GCA_035697025.1 Erysipelotrichaceae bacterium
TACGAGTGAAAAAGTAAAAGTTTATAACGAAATTGATACAAATAAACAAGATTTATTAAACAAACAAACGGAATTATATACACAATACGATGAGTTACTAAAAGCTCGACGTAGTATTGAATATGGGTTAAGTCAGTTGAATCTTGGTATTAATCAAGCTGAAACTAGTTTTAATCAAGCCCAATCAGCTATAGATAGTGCACTAGCAAGTCTAAACGCAAATCCTGGCCTACCAACACAAGAAGAGTGGGACGCAAGCTATGCACTTCTACAAGCTCAACAAGTACAATTGAATAATGAACGTGCTTATGTGTTAGAACCATTGTATGCCCAAAGAAATGAAGTATTAAACCAACAAGCACAAGTAGAGTATGGTATCCAATCAATCAATGAAGGATTTATCTTAATTGAAGATGGACTCGTACAAATAGATGATGCGTACCTAAAAGCGAATAAAGAATTTGCGAAAGCTCAAAAATTATTGAATGATGGAATAAAAGAATATGAAGAAGGATTAATTGAATTTAACAATGAAAAGAATGATGCATACCTAAAATTAGATGAATCAGTATTTAACTATTATGAAATTCTTGTTAAAGGTGAAGATAAAGTTGAGCTTGAAAATGTTATAAAAACAGACGATCGATACATTTATTGGATAGATCGTGACGCATATCCAGGCAATGCGATGTTAGAGAATATACTTTCTCCAATAAAAGTTATGACGACAATATTTCCGCTATTGTTTTTTATGGTTGCGGCAATTTTGATTTTAATTACTATGGCTAAAATGGTCGAACATGATCGTACACAAGTTGCGATTATGAAGGCATTAGGATTATCGACGAGAACCATCACATTAAGTTATCTAATGTATGGTTGGTTAGCCGCATTAAGTGGTTCTTTAATCTTTGGTTATTTTGGTAATTGGTTAATCCCAACAGTGTTATTTAATATCTTTACAACACGCTTTAGTATCCCATTGATTCAAATTGTTTATTATCATGGCTTAAGTTTTGTCGCAATACTATTATCTCTATTCTTCTCTAGTGTTGCGATATTATTGGCTTTACGATCTGTCCTAAAAGAAACGCCTGCTCAAGGACTACGACCAAAACCACCGAAAAACGCAAGACGTTCAATGTTAGAAAAAGTAAAATGGTTCTGGAATAAACTAAGTTATGCGAATAAATTAATGATACGTAATCTGAGTGTTGGACGTATGAAAATACTCTTAAGTTCAATTGGTGTGGTTGGAGCCATCGCATTACTCGTAATTGGACTATCCCTTCGAAGTTCTGCGAATACGACAATCCAAAATACAATTAACACTTATAACTTTGATGCGAGTATTCAATTAAGTGAAGAAGTACCATATGATCAATTACCTGAGTTACCTGTTTCTATTGAGAAAATTGAACCAACAATTTCAGTGAATGCGGATTTTAATAACCAAATAATTCAATTAAACGCATTATCAAATCATCAAGAACTATTATCCATAACAAATCTCAATGGTAAACTAGTCGATATTAATCAAAATAGTTTTATTATCCCGCAAAGTTTTGCGATATTGAATCAACTTAAAGTTGGTGATGAATTTACATTCTCATACGATGAAAATGAATATACATTTAAGATAACGGATATAAGTAATCAATACTTAGGTAAGACAATGTATATCAGTATGGATCGTTTAAACCAATTAGGTGTTGAAAAGAATACAAAACGTTTCTATCTTAAAACAACGCATGAATTTAATGATTCATTAAAAGATGCATTATTAAAAAATCAACAAATAGAATCGATTGATACTAAATCAATTATTATCGAACGTTCTAATGAAATGTTGTCCATGCTTAATCAAGTTATTTTAATCATCCTTATCTCATCATTTGCACTGACTTCAACCGTGATTTATAATCTAGCATCTATTAATATAGTGGAACGCGAACGTGAAATCGCCACATTAAGAGTGTTAGGATATACCCATCGTGAAGTTAAACGATTAATCAATTCAGAAAACTATGTATTATTAACATTAGGTTCTATTCTTGGGTTGCCAGTTGGATCATTCCTATCACGTTGGATTTCACATATGGTATCAACCAATGAATTCTATATGCCAGATGTCATAGAACCAAATGTCTTATTGTTTTCTGTCTTTATCGCATTTATCATCACATTTATTACAAATTTAATCTTAGAAATCAAAATAAGAAGAATACAATTAGTCGAATCACTTAAGGCTGTAGAGTAGTAAATCAAAGGATATTAACACGATGAGTTGATATCCTTTTTTTAATTTAAAAGTTTCACTTATGCGAATTTTCACAATGTTTTACAATAGTAGAGTAGAATGAAGGTGACTAAGAGGAGGTTGTATGTACAAAATCAATGATGTCGTGTGTTATCAAAACTATGGAATATGTCAAATTATTGACATAAAATCATTAACAGTTATGAATAACAAACCACGAAAATATTACTTTTTACGACAGATGTTTGATAAATGTGATAGCACAATTATTAAAATACCAGTTGATACGAATAACATTATGCGTCAAGTTATATCAAAAGAAGACGCTTTAAAATTAATCGAATCATTACCCGAAGTAGAATCAGTATGGGTAAAAGATGTTAGAGATCGTGAATTATTATTTAAGACATTAATATCAAGTTGGAAGATGGAAGAATGGGTTAAAGTGATTAAATCAATCTATATTATGCGTAAAGAAAATAGAGAAAGTGATAAACCTAAACCATTACCAATTGTAGATATGAAGTATTTCGAGAAAGCTGAATCCTTGTTTAATCAAGAAATGGCGTATGCATTAGAATTAGATGAAAACGAAATACCTGATTATATCGGTAATATGATTGAAGATAAGGCAAATGCTTAAATAGATTAACGTTATAAAAACTGGAGGTTTATTATGGAAATAGAAAAGAATAATCTTAATAAAACGACAGAAATAATACGAGAAATCGAAGAAATGACAAATAACTTAAACTTAGATCGAACAGATAATAATCTAAATAAAACTGAGATTATTGAAGAACTTGCGGAAGTAGAAGTTAATAACAAGATTAATAAAGAAATAAAGAAATAAAGTTTATTTGCAATATATTGAGGATACAAAAGGTTAATACGAGTAAATCGATTTAATCTTTTTTTCTAAATTTGCTTATTGTGAATATAAAGACTAGTATGAAGGTATCTCAAAGCAAAGAATCATATCTTGACAATCTTTTTTAAAAAGAAAGAGGTTAATTCTATGCATATAAAACATGTACATACAAACATTAGATTAGATCAAATTAAATTACGTTCAGAATTTCAAATAAGAAAGCTAAATAAAAATATTGATGGCTTATTACTTAATATGGAGAATATCGCAAAATGTGAATCGGATTTAGATATAGCACATAAAGAGATAAAGAAGCTAAAAAGTGAAAGAGATTTAAAAGCTACAGAGCTTGTGGCGTCGACATATAAACATGATTCGAGTATGGAGAATATTAAAATTATTACAGAATTTATTAAAGCAGAAAAAGATAGACATCGTAATATTATAAGAAAGATTGATTAAGTATTAGTGGTTTTTGAGAAATAAAAAATGACAGTAAATGTCATTTTTATTATTTATTAATCTTACTTTGTACGAGTGTTGCGTTTACGATATACCGTTGTGGTGCACTTCCTACCCAATCGAAAGGATAACAGGTGACAAGCGTAAGTGATGCATAACCCTTTGAAACGATAACTGTTTCATCATCATCATCCACAATCTGAGTATGGTCAACTTCATACATAAAATCACCTAACTCAGTTTGAATGAGAATTTGATCACCAATCTGTAACTCATCTAAGTCTCTAAAACTCGTTTCACGATGACCTGCAAGAACTAGATTATCATTCTCACCAGGTAATACACTACTTATCACATGCCCAACACCCTTATTCAATTGTTTATCACCTGTCCCTTGAATAATCGGGAGTTTACGATCTAAACGTTTAATCGTCATTGTCCCAAAGTTTTCATTTAGTTTAGGAATCTCAGTGTAAACAACTGAAAGTAGGGATGCTTTACGTTTTATCGAATTCTCAATTTCATCAAATGTGATAATGATAGTATTTCCAAAGTTGGCAGACTTTTTAAATAAATCCAAATCAGAACCATTTGAAATTGTTAAGCGTTCTACATTAAAGAGAATCGAATCATTATTACTGAATTCAATTACATCTAATGAATATGTTTGATTAAATAATGAAATACTTGCGTATCCCATAAGACTTAAACCTAAGACGATTAACGACTTAAATAGATACTTATGCATGAAGCGTTTTATTCTAAAGTTTCCTTTTAACATACCAACCAACAACTCCGATTAGAGCAGTAGCTCCACCTAAGAGTAATAAAATACCTTGGTCTGAGAATGTTCTAGGTAA